>CAZMPP010000121.1:0-7949 GCA_964568035.1 uncultured bacterium | reverse complement strand
TCGCGATCCAATGCCGTGAACAATCCGCGCCAGAATCCCGCGCCGTACAGGATGCCTTTGAGCCCCGGGCCGAGGTATCGCTCCATGGTTGCCGGCGTAAGCATGACCTGCGCGATCGCCGAGATCAGAAAACCAAAAATTAGTCCGAAGAGGCTGTCCCAAAAGAACTGAGCGGCTTGCGCGAGCCCCGCTATCAGCCCGTGAAGCGTTGCTTCCATTATCCTCCGACTGCCACGGGCGCGTGCCCGAACAGCGGCGGAATGTAATGGCCGGCCAAGTATGAGACGGTGAAAACGGCGCACCCGTAGAGCGCGACTTCGAGACCCTTGCGGATCGGACTGCGTTCGCTCAACGTGCCGGCGTAAAAGCCGACCGTAAAGAGACCCATGACGGCAAAGACGAGCGCCGCCCACGTCGACAAAACCATTGAAAGGGGAAGCATGAACGCAACGATCGGCAGGAGCGATCCGGCGGCAAAGGAGACGCTCATCGCGACCGGCGCGCGAAGTCCGGCATCTTCGGCCTCGCGAGGATCGATTCCGAACTCATCGCGAACCATCTCGTAAAGGTAGATCTCGGGGTGTTGCGTCAAGCGCCTGACGATCATCTCGGCTTCCTCGGCGCTGAAACCTTTGAGTTTGTAGTAGGCGACTTGTTCGGTAAACTCGCCCTGCGGATCGTCGGCCATCTCGCGTTTTTCGAGATCGATCGTGGCCTGCACGACCTCGCGCTCCGCTTTGCGTCCAAGATACTCACCGACGCCCATCGAGAGCGCGCCCGCCAACAGCGCCAAAAACCCGCTGATGAAAACGGCCGAACGATCGCCTTCGGCGACGCCGACGCCGGTGATGATGCCCAGCGTTGTGAGAATGCCGTCTTGAACGCCGAACACTACCTCGCGAATGCTCCGGCGCTTCTCCAGCGCCCGGCGCTGCTGCGTATCGGGGATGCGCGGCTGCACTTTCTGCCATCCCGGGACGTCGACGACGACGTTTTCCACCGGCGGCGTCAGGTTGGACGCGTCGTGAGTCTCCGCCATGCTTCACTGCTTGAAGGTAGCCAAGCGCAAGTCCTACAAATCTGCTTGCATGGCCAGACTGCTTTCGACGGTGGCCGTGCTTGCCGGCCTCATTTCCGCAACGATTCTCCCCGCCCGCGCCGATAATTGGCCCGTCGCTGGTTACGATTCCGCGCGCAGCAGCTTCAACTCCGCCGAGCGAACGCTCACCGTGGGCAACGTGCACCGCTTGCGCGAGAAGTGGCAGATTTCACTTCCCTCCGTCGCCGACTCGACCCTGATCGAGATCGATCGCGTCAAGGTCGGGCGAAGGTACCGGCCGATGCTCTATCAGACCACCAAGAACGGCATCACCGTGGGAATCGACGCGATGACCGGCAGTATCGTTTGGCGTTTTACCACCAGCGGTTCGAAGATTACGAACTCGGCGCCGGCGGCCGATCCCTCCGGCAAGTTCATCTACGCGCCGGGCATTGACGGCATGGTTCACAAGCTCTCGGCCGGCAAGGGACGCGAGCGGCACGGCGGCGGGTTCCCGGCTCGCATCACGCGGCTTCCGAACACCGAAAAAGACGCGTCTCCACTCAACGTCGCCAACGGTTACCTCTACGCCGTTACTTCCGGCTACTTCGGCGACGCGGTGCCGTATGACGGACACGTCGTAACGGTGCGTTTGAGCGACGGCAAGACCACCGTTTGGAACTCGCTCTGCAGCAACAAGCACAAGCTGCCGACGGCCGGATCGTGTTCTGCACAGCGCTCCGGAATTTGGGCGCGCGGCGGCGCGGTCGTCGATCCCGATCCGACGATGAACGGACGCGTCTACGTCGCGACGGGCAACGGCGACTTCGACGCCAATCAAGGCGGACACAACTACGGCGACTCGGTGATTTCGCTCACCTCGGACGTGATGTCGATCCTCGGAAGCTATACGCCCACGAATTATGTTCAGCTCGACCAGGGCGACGTCGACTTGGGAAGCACGACGGCGACGATGCTTCCGGCGCAAGCCTCGAGTCAGACGCCGTGGATGCTCACCGAAGGCGGCAAAGACGGCGTGCTTAAGCTGATCAATCGAGCCGCAATGCCGGGCGTCGGCGGCGAACTCCAGCTCATCGATATGCCGGCCGGTCTCTTCTCTGCGCCGGCGGTTTGGACGGATGGCTCGAACAATGCTTGGATCTTCTTAGGCTTCTCGTACGTCGTCGAAGCCTTCCGCCTTCAGACGTACTCCGGCGTCAGTAAGCTCGTCGGCGCTTGGCAGGCGAGCCCGGGACAGACCGGCGGTGAGGGGACGTCACCAGTGGTTGCCAACGGCATCGTCTTCGTTGCCTTCGACAACGCGCTCGTGGCGCTCAATGCCGTCAACGGCAATCTGTTGTGGAGCAGCGCGAACTACGGCTCGGCTCCGTCATTCGGAACCGTGCATTGGCAGAGCCCGATCGTGGTCAACGGCTGGCTTTACTGCTCGGACCAAAGCGGGCATCTAACCGCTTACGCGCTGAATTAATTTCCGCCGCTAGTCGAGCGTCAGGGCCGGCTGCGGCGGCATCGGGCGCAGCCAAGCCGGCTCGTCGCGGGCGGCGGCGGTAAGATAGCGCATCGCCGGAACAAACGGCACTCCGTCGAGAGTTGCGCGTTTTTGCCGCAGCGCTTCGGCTTTGACGGCTTCGCCCTTAGCGAAAACCTCGCGCGCAAGTTCCGGCCAAAGTGAGACGCTGCCCGAGATGCAACCGGCCGCGCCCCGCATTTTGGCGGCGAGCAAATCGCTCTCCGAACCGGGGAATATCTTGAGATGCGGATGCTTGTCCACCACGCGCGCTTGCAGCTGCGCGTCGTTCGAGCTGTCTTTCATACCGGCGATAACGTCGCCGAACGCAGCGACGAGCCGGTCGACCAGCGTCAGGCTAAACGCGATGCCGCTCATTCGTGGGAAGTTGTAGAGTAGGATCGACTGCGGCCGCGGATTCGTGCGGGCAAAGAGGGCATCGAAGAACGACAGAATTGCGTCGTCGCCCACCTCTCGGAAAAAGAATGGCGGCATCACCAGCGCCGCACGCAACCCGCAATCGAATGCGGCGCGCGTTTGCACGGCCGCATCGGCCAGCGACGCGGCGCCCGTCCCGGCCATTAGCCGTTCTTTCGGCAGACCACTCGATGCAATCGCCTCCATGAAACGCACGCGCTGCGCGGCGCTAAACGACATGGCCTCGCCGGTCGTGCCCAACAGATTCAGCCCGTCGCAACCGCGCTCGAGCAGATCGCCGTAATACGGCGCGGCGAGCGATGGGTCGGGATCGAACGATTCGTCGACCGGTGTCAGTACGGCGGACCAAATGCCGGCTAGCGGGTCGCTCATCGCGAGAATGCGCCTTTCAGAAAGAAGGCGACGTTGGCCGGGCGCTCCGCCAGCCGTCGCATGAGATAGGGAAACCAATTCTTCCCGAACGAGACCGAGAGGCGCACCCGGTAGCCGCGTTCGAGCGTGCGCCGCGCGAGCGGCGCGGCGATGCCGTAAAGGAGCTGAAACTCGAATCGGCCCTGCTTGGGAATGCCGCGCGATTCGGCAAAGGCTGCGATGCTATCGATAATTTTTGGATCGTGGGTGGCAATCGCAGTGTAGCCGTCGTGCGAGAGCGCCGCCTCGGCGATCTTGAGGTAGTTTTCGTCCACATCGCGTTTGTGCGGATAGGCGATGTTTGCGGGCTCCAGATACGCGCCCTTCACGATCCGTACGTTGGGCGCCATGGGCAAAGCTGCAGTAAGGTCGCCGAGACTGCGATATAAATAGGACTGCAGCACAAACCCGACGTTGTTGAAACGTTCGCGTAAACGCCGGTAGATGGAGAGGGTCGGATCGACATAACGCGACTGCTCCATATCCATGCGAACGGTCCTGCCGCTTTCGTTGGCGGCAGCGACGATCCGAGCTGCGTTCGAGAAGGCGAGCTCGGGATCGAGGTCGAGCCCGACGTGCGTAAGTTTAAAGGCGACGTTCGCGTCCAAGCCTTCGCGAGCAAAGGCTCGCAGGATCGCGCAATACTCCTGTGTTACGGCATCGGCTTCGTCGCGGTCGCGAACGCTTTCACCAAGAACTGTTCCGGCGACGGCAAAGCCTTGCGCCGTCGTCGCTCGCGCGACGGTAAGAAACTCATCGGTCGTCTCACCGGCCACGAAGCGGCGAGCGCCGAAGCGCATACCATAGCGGGTTACGGCGCGGCGCACCATGGCGCTGTCGGCGGCCATCAGGATGCCGGCGCGTAACGGCCGATCCAGCAGAGAGCTCACGCGTCTTGGTTCATTCCGCGCGGATAGGAACCCGCTAAGCCAAAGGGAACGGCGACCCGGTGAATCCCGTATGGGTCTTGCTGGCCGCGATTCTCGGCTCGTCGATGATCTTCATCGACAGCACCGCAGTCAACGTTTCGCTTCCCGTCCTTCAGCGAGAGCTCCACGCGACGACGGCGCAAACGCAGTGGGTCATCGAGGGCTATGCTCTCTTTCTCTCGGCGTTGATTCTGGTGGGCGGTGCGCTCGGCGACCTCTACGGAAGGCGCCGCATGTTCTCGATCGGCATCGTGATCTTTGCGCTCTCCTCGATCGCCTGCGGATTGGCCGCCAATCCCACCCAGTTAATAATCGCGCGATGCATCCAAGGCGTAGGCGGTGCGATTGCGACGCCGGGCAGCCTCGCGTTGTTGAGCGCCGCCTACGAAGGCGAGGCGCGAGGGCGCGCGATTGGCATGTGGTCGGGATTCTCGGCCTTGACGTCGGCCATTGGGCCGGTGCTCGGCGGCTGGCTCACGCAGAACTATTCGTGGCGGTACGTCTTCTTCATCAACATCCCGGTCGCGATCGGCGTTTTGCTGATCCTCGCCTTCGCGGTTCCCGAAAGCCGTGACGACTCGGCGTCGCGGCGCATCGACGTCGTCGGAGCGATGCTCGCGACCGCGGGGCTCGGATTGCTCGTCTGCGGGCTCATCGATTCTAACGGCGGCCACGTCTCGGGGCCGGCGATCGCGGCCATCGTCGCCGGAGCCGTCGCCCTCTACCTTTTCGTCAGGCACGAGCGGCGCGTGCCCGACCCAATGGTACGCTGCGATCTCTTTGCCTCTCGCACGTTCACCGTCGCCAACTTTTATACGTTCTTTCTCTACGCGGCAATCGGCGGCAGCCTCTACTTTGTCCCCTTCGTGCTGATCAACGTGCACAAGCATACTCCGACGGCGGCGGGCGCCGCACTGCTCCCCTTTACCGTTATTATGGTAGCTGCAGCGCGCTGGTCGGGGGGCCTGGTTGCGCGCATTGGGGCTCGCACGCCGCTGCTCTTCGGCGCGATTCTTGCGGCGATCGGATTCGCAGCCTACGCCCTGCCGGGCGGCGGCGGCTCGTACTGGACGACGTTCTTTCCGGCAGCCGTGCTGCTGGGGTGCGGCGGTGCGCTCTTCATCGCTCCGCTCACGACGACGGTGATGAACGCCGTGCCGGTCGAGCACGCCGGCGTCGCATCGGGAATCAACAACGCCGTGGCGCGAACGGCGGGATTGATCGGCATCGCGGCACTGGGCATCGTGGTTACCAACGCACCCTCCTATTTGTGGGGATTCCGGGGAGCGATGATTGCCTCGGCCGTGCTCGCTTTAATCGCCGCGGCGACGGCCGGAGTCTCGCTTCAACGAGAACCGCGCTTACGTCGCGTGAATCAATGAAACCGTGCGGGCTAAGGCGAATCTGCCTAGCGATGGAGTTTTTGAGGCCGAGCCGGACGGCGGCGCTGAGTTTATCGGCGCTGGTTTTTAGCGCGTGCGCGGGAGGGGCGCTGCAACCGCCGAGCGCCCAAACGCCGCGCGCCGTACTCGCGCCCAGGGACGTATCCGACGCCGCCAAGGATCCGTGGCTCTACGTCACCGGCAATCACAGCAACAACGTCGTGATTTACGATTTGGGCCGGCGCGGTTTTCCCAAGATCGCCGAGATCACCAACGGCGTGAGCGGCCCCAACGGCGTCGCCGTCGACGCCGGGGGTCAAGTGTACGTTGCAAACTCGACGGGCTCCGTGAGCATCTACGATTCCGGCGCAACGACACCCAAGCTCACGTTGACGCAAGGGTTGACGGTTCCCGAGAGCGTCGCCGTCGACGCCAACGGATCCGTGTACGTCTGTAACCGGGGCACCGGCGGCTCGATCGTGGTCTTCCCAAAGGGAGAAAACACTCCGTCGAAGGTCATCACCAACCGCCTGATCGAGGTGCCTTCCCAAATTCAATTCGACGGATCGGGGAATCTTTTTTATGCCGACGGCCTGACCGGCGTTTCCGAGATTCCATCCCACTCCATGCAAATGCACTCGCTTAACCTCAGGAAGCTGCAGCTGACCGAAGGCCTGGCACTCGATCCGACCGACGGCAATCTTTTCGTTGGTACGTTGGGTGGACAACTGAACGGCGTCCGCGTCTACCCGCACAATCAACAGTCGCCCGTCCGCACGTTGAAGAACTCCGGCTCGGGCAACCTTTATACGACCGCCAAGGTCGACGGCACGGAATATATTTTTATTCCGGACCGAAGGAATAATACGGTGCGGATGTTTACTTCAAACGGCAACGTACCGTTTCGAACCGTGACGGCTGTGGGGTTGTCGTTTGCTTTCGGCGTAGCGGTTAAGCCCGCTGGCGTTCCCTAAAAGGGCTTAGACGCCGATCTGCCCCAGCGCCGCAAAGAAGCGCTGAGTGCTCGGACTCTCCCACCAGTTGACGATAATGGCTTCGAGCTCCGGCAAGGCGCGCAGATGCGTCACGTCCTTTTCGATCGTGCCCCGGTCGGGAGCGTTGCTTTCGACCTCCCGGTGCAGACGATCGATCGCATCGTGCCCCGAGTGATCGGCGGGAAGTGCGGCGTGAAGGTCTTCGTGAGGGAGTGGGTCGGGACGCAAAAGCGGCAGCATCGTTTCCGCCTGGGTTATCAACTCTTCCCCGGCGACTAGCCCGGTGTCGTCGGCATCGTTAACGCCTTCGCGGAGATCCTCACGTCGTTTGTCGTCCATGTGTCTTGCTACAAGGTCTCGCGATGACGCTCCTTCGCGCCGCTCGCACACCAGGCCCGGCCGGGCCAAACGACGCCTCGGCAAGCCGGAGCGAACTCGAGCGAGCAGCTACTCGGTGTCGGGGAGCTGGTGCGACGGTTTTTGATTCAAAAAGAACTGCAGCGAACGTTTCGATTGAATCTGTTTGAATGGGCGGGGCGCCATAGAATAGTCGAAGGCATTGCCGATGCTCGTCGCGCGAACGTCGGTCTGCCCCAGATTTCCGAGATTCCAGTTGTCCTCGACGAAGTGCAGGATGCTCCCAAACTCATATTGCGTATGCTCGACGTGTGCTTTCACGTACGGGGAGACGATCAGCATTGGGACGCGGAACCCCAGGCCGCCCTGGTTATCGGGAGGCGAAAGCTGCGGAGGTGCCACGTGATCGTAAAAACCGCCCCAATCGTCCCATACAACGACGATCGCACTGGACTTCCAGTATTTGCTATTGCCGACCGCGTTGACGATCTGCGCGACCCATGCGGGACCGAAATCAACCAGCTTGCCGTGCTCGTGTTCTTGCGGGTGATCGGAGTTCTGCGCGTCGGGCGTGATCCAGCTCACCGCGGGAAGCTTGCCGGCCTTGATGTCGGTGAAGATTTTGAGGTCGCTGAAGGTTACGTTCTTTCCCCACTCCGAGCTATAACGAACGGCACTGATCGCGTCGAATCCGCTCCAAATGCCCGCCGTGTCGCCGCCTTGCGGGCCTTTGGGCCCTTGCACTCTCTGCGCGTAGTACTTCCAGGAAACCGGCTTAGCATCGAGCAGATCGCGCATCGTCAAATAGCTAAAGCACGGAAACGGGCCTTCATTCAAGAGGTAGTGGAGGTCGGTCGTGATGAGTGAGGT
>CAZMPP010000120.1:0-7949 GCA_964568035.1 uncultured bacterium | reverse complement strand
CAGCTCGCCGTAAAAAGCGCCCTGCGGGGAGGAACGCAGCAGCGTGACGTCGTTGCAGTGCGTTCCGGTGATGTACGGGTCGTTGGCAACCCACATTTCGCCCTCGCGCACCTCGCCGTGCTCGCGCTCGATCTCGCGCAGCATGCGGCGGAGTCCCCACGGAAGCGAGCCAAGATGAACGGGTATGTGCTCCGCTTGTGCGATTAGCCGTCCTTGCGGGTCGAAGAGCGCGCACGAATGGTCGAGCCGCTCCTTGATGTTGGGCGAGTAGGCGCTGTTGCGTACCGCCAAACCCATCTCTTCGCCGGCATAAATCAGCGCGTGCTCGATGATCTCGGCAGCAATCGGATCGATCATTGCGGCGTCGCCTCGAGCAGCAGCAGATCGTCTTCGCGCGTGACCGTCCAGCCGGGCGCGACGTAGGTCGTGCTGTCGTACTCTTCGATGACGAGCGGCCCCGCGCGCCGTACGCCCGGCGTTAGCGCCGCACGCGGCAAAACGGCGACGCGTTCGAACCTCTCGCCGGTCCAAACGGCGCGTTCCGCCACGTCCGATGTTTGCGCCGGCTCGGCCGTCTGCGGCGCGCCGGCCGTCTGTGGCACGGTGCCGTACGCGGTTAAGCGGGCGTTGACGATCTCGATCTCCTCGCCGGGTACGTCATATCCGTAGCGGGCGCGGTGCGCCTGAGCGAAACTACGCTCGACGCCGGCCGCAATCCGGTCGTACTCGATCGCAAGCTCGAAACTCTGCCCGCGATAGCGCGCGTCGTACTCGCGCTTGAACTGAATGCCGTCGGGATCTGCCCCCTGCGCGCGCAACGACTTGCGCGCGCGCCGCTCCATCGCCGCAAAAACGCTCTCGACGGCTGCATCGTCAATCTCGCGAAGCGATCGGAGCACTGGACGCAGCTCGTTGTAATGCAGCTTGGCCGCGAGGAGTCCGAAAGCCGAAAAGAGCCCGGGGTGCAACGGCACGGCGATGCGCCGCGTGCCAAGCTCTTGCGACACGGCACACGCGTGCAGCGGCCCGCCGCCGCCGAAAGCTACCAGAGTAAAGTCGCGCGGATCGAGCCCACGTTCGATCGTGACGATGCGCAGGACGTTGGCCATAGCGTCATCGACGAGACGTACTACGCCCGCTGCCGCGCCTTCGAGCGAGGTGCCGAGCCTTTCCGCCAGCGTTTGGATCGCGGACTGCGCTCGCGAGGCGTCGATCGGAAAGTCGCCGCCGAGCAGATACTGCGGGTTGAGTCGCCCCAGCACGACGTTTGCATCGGTGACCGTCGGCCGATCCGATTTTCCGTAACAGGCTGGACCGGGGTCGGCGCCGGCTGAGAGCGGTCCGACGCGGAGCGCATCGGCCGTATCGATCCACGCGATCGTTCCGCCGCCGGCGCTGATTTCGGCGAGGTCGACGAAGGGAAAGCGAACCGGATATCCGCTGCCCTTAAGCGCGCGGCCGCTGTGCGTTCGTCCTGCGGCTTCGAATTCGCCGGCGACCTGTGGGATGCCGTCCACGATCGTGCCGGCCTTGGCCGTCGTTCCACCCATGTCGAAGGAGAGCAGCTGCGCACCGGCTCGCGGCGCGAGCGCGGCGGCCGCGACCGCACCGCTCGCCGGGCCGCTTTCAATAAGGGCTGCGGGACGCGCTAAGATATGACGCGCCTCGGCCATGCCGCCGTCGCTTTGCATTACATAAAGCGGCGCGCGCACGCCGTACTGCCCCAGATCCTCGATCAGCTGCGAGAGATATTGTTCGACCAGGGGCGCGAGCGCTGCGTTGACGACCGTCGTCGAAAAGCGTTCGTACTCCCGGTACTGTGGATCGATCTGCGACGAAACGGCAACTCGCGCGTTGGGAAGACGCGCCCGCACCGCTTGCGCGACCCGCTGCTCGTGAGCATCGTTGGCATAGGCGTGGAGCAAACAGACTGCCACCGCTTCCGCGCGGCGATCGTGTAGCGCGTCGCAGGCGCGGGCGAGGGAGGCTTCGTCGAGCGGCACGATCGCTTCGCCGTTACGATCGAGCCGTTCGGTGACCGTCAGCCGGTCCTCCCTGGCCACCAGCGGCCGCGGGCGTTCGACGAAAAGATTATAGACTTCGCTGCGATTTTGTCGACCGATCTCGATCACGTCGCGAAAGCCTTCGGTCGTCACGAGGACGACGCGCGCGATTTCGAGACCGACCTGCCCGAGCAACGCGTTGGTGGCGATCGTCGTCGAGTGGGCGAGAAATTCGATTGCCGGGGGATCCGGGTAGCGGTCCAGCAACGACCGCAGCGCGTTCATCGCTCCGCGCTGCGGTTCGTGCGGCGTCGTCGGAACCTTGATCGTGATGGAGCGTCCGCTCCACGACTCGATCGCGACGAGATCGGTGAACGTCCCGCCGATATCGATGCCGACGCGCAACCCTGCGATGGCGTTGAAAGCCTAGAAGGTTAGTTTATAGATCGCGTTGCCGGTATTGCAATTGGTGCCCTGCACCATGCGAACCCGGAACTCCAGCGTCGTCGAGTTTTGACCGGCGTCGAGCGCCCGATTCCAAACGTAACTGAACTGATAGGTCTGGCCGGGTTGCAGCGGCGGTATGCCGCGATCGTTGAGTCGTTCTTGCGATGCGCCTTCATAGATGTCGACGAACTGCAGCGTGTTGCTGGCCTGTCCCTGACTGCCGAGATTTGTTACCGTTCCTTGGATATGGTATTGATTCACCTTCCCGCTGGGTACGACGCTTTTAACGACGGCCGCTGTGACGGCCGGGTTGGCGCCCCCGCACGTGCTTGCGTGGGCGGCCAGCGGGAGCTGGGCCATAAGAAGCAGAGCGGCGCTAACGATACGGATGATCATTGAGATGGTACCTCCTTTTAAAGGCTTATGCCCTCGGCGTTGGCCACGCATGCATCGGAGGCGAGTGCCGACCCGTACGGCCGGTAACGAAAGTTCAACGGTGTCGTCCCGCTGCCGGCCTCAGCCGAGCGCTTCCATACATACGTCCATGAATAGGACTCCCCGGGTGCCAGCGGCGGGATCCCCTTGTCGTCCAGACGGTCGCCGTACTGCGTGACGTCGACAAACTGCAGCACGTTGCCGGACTGGGAGTGGCTCCCGCGATTGGTCACCGTGACACGCACGTGGTAGAGGTTGAGATACGGCGTATGGGAGACGGTCTGCACCGCGACGGCGGCGACCTTCGCGCCTGAGGTCGTGCACGCGGCGAACGCGCCGATTGGTAGTTGAGCGACGGCAAATAGGACGAAGACGAACCCTCGTATCACGATTGCTACCTCCTCTAACAGGCTTGCTGCCGCTTATATACCCGCTTGAGGGAGCAACCGAAACAATCCCTCCCCCGGCTACCCTTCAGGCGGGCGAAGTAATGCGCAGCGTTCGCGCAGGGTGGCCAATTCGCGCGACTGGCGCTCGGCAATCCGTTGCCAGCGCGCGGCGTCGCGCTCTGCGCGCAGCGTCTCGAGGTGATCGTACGCTGTCCCGGCGGCTCTAGCCAGGCCTTCGAGCGAGGCCGCTTCGTCGGGGTCGATATCCTCGCCGCCGGTATGCGCACCGTAGAGCACGATTGCCTCGAGCCCGGCGAGGGCAAAGATGGGCACCCCCAGAACCGCGTCGCCTTCGTGCAGCGGGACGGGGCGGCGCGCACCGGCGAGCTGCAGCGCGACTGCGGGGGCCAGCGCCTTGCCGTCGCGTTGAAATTCGCCCGAGGTTACGCGCTGGTATAGCGCGGCTGAAGCCAGGCCATACGCCTGCATCGGCTCGCGCACGAGCGAATCTTCCACCGCGGCCAAACTCTCGGCCGCGCCGAGTCCGGCGGCGATGCCGGCAAGCTGCCGTTCGGCGAGATGTCGCCGCCTAAAGAGCGTGCTCTCGACGAAACGCTCCACGTTGCCGTAAAGCGCATCGAGTGAGAAGGCCACGCCGATTGCCGCGAGGGCGACTAGGAAAACCGCGATCCCGCTATGCTCGAGGATGCGCCCGGCGATCCACTCGACCAATGCGAAGAAAGCAAAGATCGTGCCGCTGACGATGGTGTAGACCAACGTGCGGCTTACGACGAACGAGAAGTCGAAGACACGCTGGCGCACGACGCCGTAGGCGATCGCAAAAGGCGCGCACGCATAGAGCAGCATTACCGTCCAGATCAACCAATCCGACGTTGTGAGCGAATACGTCGTTTCCCAATACCGCGCCCACGAGGCAGCCGAGCTGAAAAGCGTTAAAAGTATTCCGGCGATCACCCACTGCAACCGTTGCCGCTGCCACGCCGGCGTTCCGAGATAGGTTGCCGCCAACATCGCACCGGCGACCGCGAAGAGCGCCAGCGCGCCCCACGTGGAGCCCAGCGACATCCAACGCGACGGCGCCGCGCCCTCGAAGAGCGACATCGCATCCCAGGCGAGATTTGGAACGGCAAAGATTGCGCCGACCGGGATTGCCAGACGATCGAACCATGCGCGCCAACCCGCCGGCCAATCGTCGGGGAATCGCGCCGCGAAAACGACCAGCCCGATCGGCCCGGCGATGTCAAGAACATCGGTTGCCAGTTGCGTATACGGGAAGAGCGACTCTGGAAAACGGTAGAGCGTGACGTTGGTGGCCGAGCAAAGGTAAAGGAAGAGTCCCCACGTCATGCGGCTGGGTCTTCGCAGCAGAATGGCGAGCGCGACAACGATGTATGCAAAGCCGGTGAGCCGCAAGAACGATGTCACCAGAGAAAACCGCGCGCGTCCGGGCGAGGCTGACGGAAGCGGTACCGCGTGCAGCGTGACCTCGCGCGTCTCCGCGCCGCCGCGCTCGAGTGTGAACCTAACGCTCTCGCCGACGCGCGCCGGCTGATATTCGAGTCCGACGATACGATCGTGTAGGGTCGACTTAGTAAAGTCGAGTTGGTCGCCGGGCAGAACTCCGGCGCGCCCGGCGGGGGTTTCGGGATCGACGGTTTTGACCCGGTTGCCGTCGGTGTAGACTAGGTGATAGCCGAACGTCGTTGGCGGCGCGAAGAGCTGGACCGTCGCCGCAACGTTCAATGCCAGCGCTATCGCGGCGGCAAGGAGCGCTGCCACGCGTTCGCCGGGGCGAAGCTGCCGCCGCCGTTCGAGCATCGTCGCTTCGGATTCTTCCGTCGCTGCGTTAGTACCCTGTGCAGGCGCTCGAAGACCTGGGGTAAAGGACACCCGATGCCATCTTCGCCGTACGAGATTTTTCGCGCGCTGCACGAACGCGCGTCGGCGTTCGTCATGCCCAACGCTTGGGACGGAGGGTCGGCGGCGATACTGCGTCGCGCCGGTTTCGAAGCCTTGGGGAGCTCGTCATTGGGTTTCGCATTTTCGCTCGGGCGGCAAGACGGGTGCCACGCCGTATCGCGGGAAGAGGCTATTGCCCATGCGGCGTTGCTCGCGCGCGTCTCCGGTTTGCCCGTCAACGGCGATCTGGAAGACGGATTCGGGCCTGCGCCCGAGGACTGCGCGCTGACGGTGCGCGCCTCGATCGCGGCGGGACTCGCCGGCCTCGGTATCGAGGATACGACCGCCGATCCGCAGCGTCCGATTCACGATTTCGACGCCGCGGTCGCACGCGTCAGCGCTGCCGCAAGCGAAGCGCACGGGCGTATCGTGCTGACCGGGCGCACCGACAACTACCTTCACGGCCGCACCGATCTCGACGATACGATCCGCCGCCTGACGGCCTTTGCCGAAGCCGGGGCCGACGTACTTTACGCCCCGTGCTTGCCCGACATGGATTCGATCGTTGCCGTCGTGCGCGCGGTAGCGCCCAAGCCGGTCAACGTTCTCATCGGTCCGGAAGATGGTGAGGTCACTCTCGCGCAGCTCTCCGCTGCCGGAGTGAAACGCATCAGCGTTGGTGGTGCGCTCTACCGGCGCGCGATGACGGCGCTGGTCCAAGCCGCAGAAGGTCTTTCGCGCGGCGAGCTCGGAGCCGCGCGCGGCGCGATACCCGGCAGCGAGATCGCATCGCTCATGCCTCAATGACGTCGCTCTGGTGGCGGGTTCGCGGCTTCTTCGCCGGGCTCGGCCCAGGGCTCATCACCGGCGCGGCGGACGACGATCCGTCCGGAATTTCGACCTACTCCGTCGCCGGCGCGGCGACGGGATACTCCACGCTCTGGCTGGCCTTGGTCTCGACTCCGATGATGGCCGTCATCCAGGGGATGTGCGCGCGAATCGCGATGGTCAACGGCGAAGGGCTCGCCGCCATCGTGCGCAAGACGCTGCCGCCGTGGCTCGCCTACGGGCTCGCCGGACTCGTGATTATCGCCAATACGTTCAACGTCGGCGCCGACATCGGTGGAATGGCCGCCGCAGCGCAGCTGGTCGTGCCGATTCCCGTCGACGCGCTGGTCTTTCTCTTCGGCATCGGGTTGATCGCAATCCAGACGTGGCTCTCGTATTCCACGATCGAGCGAATCTTTAAATGGCTAACGCTTACGCTCTTCGCGTATGTGGTAACCGCGTTCGTCGTCCGGCCGCCGTGGGGCGACATCTTGCTTCACGTCGCCATACCGCGCATACATTTGGACGCCATCTGGCTGGCGACGGTAGTCGGCGTTTTGGGCACGACGATTACGCCGTATCTGTTCTTTTGGCAGTCGGCCCTAATGATCGAGGAAGAGAAGAAGGCGGGGAAGACGACGCTTCGCAAGCGCCGCGGAACCAACGCGACGGACGTGGCTGCGATGCACGCCGACGTGAACGCCGGCATGATCTTCTCGAATCTGGTTGCGTTCTTTATCATCGTAACGACCGCAGCAACGCTCGGCGCGCACGGTAAGCACGACATCCAGACCGCCAAACAGGCCGCCGAGGCGCTACGTCCTTTGGCGGGACAATTCGCTTCGCTCCTTTTCACGCTCGGCATGGTTGGCACCGGAATACTGGCGGTGCCGGTGCTGGCGACTTCCTCGGCATACGTCGCCGCCGAGACCTTAGGTTTCCGTGAAGGCCTGGGCGAGTCGCTGCGGCGCGCACCGCTATTTTACGGAATTATTGCCGCGGGAATCCTCATCGGAATTGCGATGAATTTATTGCAGGTCGACGCGATTAAGGCGCTCTTTTGGTCGGCGGTGCTCAACGGCGTCGCCGCCGTTCCGCTCATTGCGGTAATCGTGTGGCTTGCGTCGAGGCGCAAGACGATGGGCGAATGGATTAGTTCGCCCATCGCTCGTGCTTGGGGGTGGGGGACCTTCGCGCTCATGGCGGGCGCGACAGTCGGGATGTTCTACTTTATGATACGGCCGGGATAGCTCTAGAAGGCGCCAATGCCGTTGGGCGTTCCGTTTCCGGTTGGTCCGTCGTAACCAGGTCCGGCCTTGCATAGGAACGTGTGTTTACAGGTTCCGTCGCTGCCCGAGGTGACGTCCCAGAGCGATGCACCCTTGGCGTAGAGCGACTTCGAGTAGGTCATCTTACCTTCGTTGGCGGCCAGTGCGTAGACGCCCGCGATAATCGGCGTTGCGACGCTCGTTCCGCCGATGGTGAACCATCCGCCGCTCGGATAGGTATCGTAAATGGCGACGCCGGTTCCGGGATCGCCGACCGCGGCGACGTCGTCCATCGCGCGTCCGCGACAACCTTTATGCGTCTGCCACTTCGGCTGCTTGAAGCGAATCTCGCAACCGCTTCCCGTGCCGCCCCACGCCGTTTCCGACCAGCCACGGCTGCCGCCGCCTTTGGACAGCGTCGTCCCACCGACCGCGATTACGGTTGGGAAACCGGCCGGCAAACCGACTTTATATCCGGTGTCGCCGCCGCCGGCGGTTATGATCGTGCCGGGGTGGTCGTAGTAATGAGATCCCGCCGGCGCTCGGCCGTTGTAGTTAATGTAGCTGTTGCTGACGACGTTGGCGCCAAGCTTCACAGCTTCGTCGACCGATTTGCCGAGGTCTTGCGTCGTGGCAGAGTCGCCTTCGACGAGAATGAT
>CAZMPP010000119.1:0-8021 GCA_964568035.1 uncultured bacterium | reverse complement strand
GTCGACGACGATGATCAAGAGCGCGAGCCTCGCAAAATGGCTCAAAGGCGCCTTTGCGATCAACGTTCACGAGAGCGCGTCGGACCTCGGCAAATACGTCTCGTGCGGCAACATCGTCGCGCCGAGCTCGATGTAGCCTAACGTTATAGGCCGGTGTAGCGCGGTTCCCCGCAATCACGGCAGGGTGCGGAACCGCGCTACCATGCCGGCCTCCAGGTGAATATTTAAGTGACAGTGGTAGAGCCAGACGCCGGGATCGTCCGGAACCATGTCGGCCACCACCATGCCCATCGGACCGAGCTCCGCAGTATCGGTGCGCATCCCGTTGATGACGACCGTTTCGCCGTGCCAGTGAGGCGCGTGGAAGTCGAAATCGCTCATCGTCGACATCACGTACCAACGCGTCCGCTCTCCTTGGTGCACGTCGATCACCGGCATGTTTCCAAAGACGTATCCGTTGATCGAAAACATCGTATTGTCGTCGACGAAACCGGACTTCCCGGGCTTCACACCGCGGGCGTTGATCGTCGGATCCGCCACATTCTCGTCGAATAGCCGGCTCTGGCTTTCATCGAACTGCGCAAACATCGTAAAGATCTCCCGATCGACGTCGCTGGGAGTCCCATCGGCTTTTGCCGATCCGCGGCGCGTTACGACGATCGGACCGACGAGTCCGGTATTCACGTCGCGCAGCTCGTCGGTATGCGAGTGGTACATCCATAGGATCGAACTCTGATCCATTGGCCCCGGACCCGAGCGCTCGGGGACGTCAAAATGGTAGGTGTAGGTTGCGCCCGGTGCAACGGCGTCGCCCGGCTTCTCGCTTCGTTCGCTACCATCGCGGTACGGTGCGCCTTCGGAGGTCTTGAGATAACGCAGCCCGTGAACGTGAAAACTCAGCGGTAAACGCGAGTTATTTCTAAATACCACCACGACCGAATCGCCCACCACGGCCCGAATCGTCGGGCCGAGCGCCCCGAGGTACTGTTGGCTTGGATCGCGCGCTTGCATCGTTCGAAACGTCGCGTCGGTATACCCGTGATACAGAACCTTACGAAACGCGAATCCCAGCTGCGATTTTGCCGGCTTGAGTCTCGCGCCGGTGAGCACGTTCGTGCCGCTCGGTGCGTAGTTCCACACGGCCTCGTCGGCGGCGATGTAGTAGGTGCGCTCGGCTCCCAGAGCCGGCGCGCAACAGAGCAATAGTAAACCAATCGTTCGCAGCATGGAGGTCAGCCTTTCAGGGTCCGCAGTTGCGCGAGATGCTCCGCGATAAAATCGGCGACTTCGCGGGTCTCGGTCACGAAGAGCCGCTTGCCCGACGAGACCTCGTGGACCGAGCCGCGCCAGTCCGCATCGCCGTCCGCATGGTCGCGCGGCCACATTCGCACGAGAAAGGTGACGTCGCGCCTCTTCGGATTCATACGTCCCACCCTACGCCGCTTGCGTGCCGCCCGCGTGCCACAAGGCAGGCGGCCCAGCCCGGCCGACGGGAATGGTCTTGCCCATGGGAGACCTCGAGGTGCGGCTCTTCGGTCAGCCCGACATCCGCTACGCGGGCACGCCGATAAAATTCGCCAAGCGGTCCGCCACGCTCGCAATGCTCGCGCTGCTGGTGCTCAAGCGCGGTCGAGCGCTCTCCCGCGAGTCGGTCGCTTTTACGTTGTTCCCGGACAACGACGAGGCGAGCGCCCTCGCAGAACTGCGGCGCTATCTCTATTTAGCAAATAAGGCGCTGCCGGCCAGAGCCGGCGATCCGTGGATTCTCAGCGATACGGAAACGGTGCGATGGAACGATTCCGCCGAGGCCTTCGTCGACGTTGTCGAGTTTGAGCGGTTTTCTGGCAAGAACGCTACGCAAGAGCGCGCCGTCGAGCTCTACGCCGGCGACCTGCTGGAAAACGTTTATGACGACTGGGTACTGACCGAACGCGAGCGGCTGCGTGCACTCTACTTTTCCGTTCTCGACGACTTGATCGACCGCTTTCGCGCCGAGCGGAACTTCACTGCCGCGATCAGCTACGCGAAGCGGGTACTTTCCAGCGATCCCTGGCGCGAAGATGCGCTTCGCGCGCTGATCGCGATTCGCTACGAGTCGGGCGATACCGCCGGAGCATTGGCCGAATACGATCGCTTCGCCAAACGCCTGCGCGACGAACTCGCGATCGCGCCGATGCCGGAGACGGTGGCCGTGCGCCGCTCGATACTTCGCCAAGAAGCACTCCCAGGAGCCGTCGGTGCGGCTCGCATAGGTTCCGGTGACGAAGGGCGCGCCGTCTCCGTTCTGCCGTTCGTCGGGCGCGAAAAGGAGCTGGCGTTTCTCTCCAACGCCTGGGCGCGCGCGGCGCGCGGTTCCGCAAGCTTGGTCCTGATCTCCGGTGAGGCCGGGGTCGGTAAGACGCGCCTCACCGCGGAACTCGCGCGCACGGTAGCAGCCGAAGGGGGCCGGGTTTTCGTCGGAACGACCGCATCTCCCGAATCGATGCCGTACCAATCGATCGTCGAAGCGCTCCGTTCCGGATTGCCGTTGCTGCTGTCACGGCAAATGTCGCAAGAACGCCGCACCGTGCTGTCGCCGCTGCTGCCGGAACTTCGCGACCCGAGCGTGCCTGACGTTCTCTTCTCCGAAACCTCACCGGACCGTGAGACGGTGCGCGTTTACGAAGCCCTTTCTTATGCGGTGCGCGGCCTTGCAACACCCCGGCCGCTGCTCTTGATTTTGGAAGACCTACACTGGGCGGGATCGGCAACGATCGAGGCGCTGGGCAGCATCTTCCGCGATGCAACGCGATCGCCGATGCTGCTGGTCGTGACCTGCCGGCAGGAAGAGACGCCCGTGGGTCATCCACTCCGCGTACTGCAACGCTCGTTGCGCACCTATGCCGGCGTCGAAGAGCTCGAACTCGAACGGCTCGATGAAACGCAGGTGAGCGAGCTCGTCGACCGCATCGATGCGCTGCGAGGCCAGGGTCACGATCTGGTGCGTTCTTTGTACGCACAGTGCGAGGGGAACGCGCTCTTTCTCGAGGGCGCCATCAGCATGATACTCGAGAATCGCGAACCCCGAATCGAATCGACTACGATGTCCGGCGTGATCGCCAAGCGCATCGAACGACTCGGAGAAGAAGGTCGCGCGGTGGCGCAAATCGCTGCGGTCGTCGGGTCCGGCTGCAGCGTTCCGCTCATCCGCGACGTTTCAAATCTCTCGAGCATGGCGATCGCGCGCGGCGTCGACGAGCTCCTCGACCATCGGATTTTCCGGGAGGCCGGGGCGCGCGCAGGCTACGACTACGTTTTTAGCCATCATTTGATTGCCGACGCGGTCTACTCCGAAATCGAACCAGCATTTCGCGAGCAGCGCCATTTCCGCATCGCCGAGTGTTTGGAGGCGATTTGCGAATCGAATGCCTCGGTTTCGCCGCGCGAAATCGCGCGTCACTATCATGCCGCACGCGCCCGCGACCGCGCTGCCACATGGTACTTGGCGGCCGCCCGCGCCGCGGCTGCCGTTCACGCACATGGCGACGTAATCGAACTCGCCGGGATGGCGCTCAAAAACGCGACGGACGACGACGTACGACGGGCATCGCTGGAGATCCGCGAAACGGCGCGCAGCCGCCGCGGCGATCGCGCTGGGCAGCGCGAAGACATCGACGCTCTGGAACTGCTGGGCGGTGCGGATCGCTCGGCTCAGCTCGACGTTTTGCTCCGGCGCATCGGGCTCGCACGCGCCTTGGGTGATTCCGCCGAGGAGCGCGCGCTCATTACCCGGCTCGAAGAACTCGCAGCGCAACTCGACGACGCGGCCCGTGCGCGCGCTCTGCGGGAGGCCGCGACCCACGCCGGTCTGCAGAGCCGATCGGCAGAAGGCATCGAGCCGGCGCAAAAGGCGCTCGAAATTTACGAGCGGCACGGCGACGTGCAGGGTCAGTTGGAGTGCCTCTGTCTTCTCGTCGAATTCACTTCCAATATCGGTGATTTAACGACCGCCAGACGGCATCTCTCGCTCATGCGCGAACGCGCCGCAAGCTTGCGCGATCAGGCCCTCGAAGCGCGGGCCTTGGCGGTCGCCGCAGTGGCGGCACTTCTGCGCCAAGACTATCGAGAGTGTTTCTCGCTCACCGAACGTTCGCTCGAGCTTCATCTTGCCCTCAACGACCGGGAAGGCGAGGCCGCGTCGCGCGGCCGCTTGGCCGTAACAGCCGCATGGCTCGGCGAATATACCGTCGCCTTACGTGAATTCGACACCGCGATCGGGATCTACGAGTCGCTAGGACACAAACGTGGAATCGCGGCCTCGCACACGAACCGCACGTTGCTGCTCATGCGCATAGGATTGTTTGAGGATGCGCTCCACTCAATCGAGCGATCCAACGAGCTTTTCGAAAAAGTTCAGGAGCGACGAACGATCGCGGCAAACCAGGTCAATGCAAGCTTCGTCAACCTCCATCTAGGGAATGCCGCCCAGGCTAAAGCCTTCGCAACGTCCGCGCTTCAAATCACGCGCGAAATGGGGTATCCGGTTTTCGAAGCGGCGGCCCTGGCGAACCTGGGTAATGCCGAGCGGGTGCTCGGTGAGCGCGACGAAGCCATCGCGCACATGGAATCCGGTCTCGCGATTCGCCGATCGATTCAGGAGCCGCGCGACTACGTCGACGATCTCGCCGATTTGACGCTGGCATACCTCGATGCCGGGCGGAGGGAAGACGCGTTTGCGATCGCACGCGAACTCATTGCGATCGGCGCGACCTCGTTCGAGGGGGCGTTCTGGCCCCACTATGCCTGGTGGGCAGCCGCACAAGGATTGGCTTCCGGCGGAGCCGAGAAGGAGGCTCTCGAGGCTTGGGACCGGGCGCGCTGCGACCTCCACGCCTTTGCCGAGCGCATCGCCGACGAGCCGACGCGCACCGCTTTTTTGCGCTTGCCGCTCAACGCAAGAATCGCCAGCGTCTAGCGCAACAAGTCGGCGTAGCGCGCGGGATCGATATTTCCGCCGCTCACGATGATCCCCACTCGCTTTCCGGCAATCTCGGGAATGCGATGGTGCAGTAGCGCCGCGAGTGCCGCCGCGCCGCTCGGCTCGATCACAAGCTTCATCCGTTCGAAGGCAAAGCACATCGCGTCACGCAGCTCGTCGTCGGTCACCGTAACAATCTCGCGGACGTGCTCGCGAGCCATCGCGAAAGTAAGCTCGCCGGGCGCGGTGGTCTGCAGGCCGTCGGCGATGGTTTTGGGCACGCCGATCGTAACGCGCTCGCCCTTCTTCAACGACCGGACGAAATCGTCGCCGGCCTGCGGCTCGACGCCATAAATCGCGATGGACGGATCGAGGCCGTGCGCGGCAATTGCTGAGCCGCAGATCAATCCGCCGCCGCCGACCGGCGTAACGATTGCATCGAGCGGGCCGGCATCTTCCAGCAGCTCCAGCGCGACCGTGCCGGCACCGGCAACGATGCGCGCATCGTCGAAAGGCGGAACCAGCGTCGCGTCGCGCTCGAGTGCGACGGCCTGGGCGATTGACTCGCGATGCGAGCGCTCGCGTTCGTAATGAACGATTTCGGCGCCGTACTCGCGCGTCGCCGCCACCTTTACCGCCGGTGCGTCGAGCGGCATGACGATCGTGGCGGGAATGCCCAGCAATCGCGCCGCCAGTGCGACACCTTGAGCGTGGTTACCGCTGGAGAAAGCGACGACGCCGCGCCGTCGCTCCGGCTCGGGCAGCGACACGAGGAAGTTATAGGCGCCGCGAAATTTGAAGGCCCCCATTCGCTGGAGGTTCTCGCATTTGACGACCGCCGCGACACCGCTGCGCGCGTCGAGCGTACGCGAGCGCATGACCGGCGTGCGATGTGCGACGCCGTCCAGACGCTCTGCCGCCGCGCGGACGTCGGCCAGCGTCGGTTGCGTCAAGCTACTCCGGTGCCATGTGGAAGTTCCAGTCCACGACCTTGCCGTGCTCGTCGAAGCGCATCCGCTCGACGTAGGCGTGCTTTTGGAACTTCACGTTGAAGCAATGCCAGCCCGGCGCGCAGCCTTCGGTGGTTTCCTTCACCGATATCAGCTTGCCCTGAGCGTTGAGCTCGTCGGACCACTGTGCCACCTTGACGCGCGTGATCGAGATGCCCTTAGCTACGTCGCTTTCTACCGGTTTGAGGTTGTTGTCGATGACGGCTCGCGTGATGCGATCGGCCTCGCGTTCGTTGTGGTTTTGGAAACAGCCCGCGCAGAGCGCCAATGCGAGGACGAGTAAAACCTTAGCGCTGCGATTCACGATGCCAGCGCCTCGTCGTCTTCACGGGCGGCAAACGGCACGAAGCGGAGCCGCGGATTCCATTCTTCGGCAAGCCGGACGCTCCACTCGCTCTCGAAGAGCGCCGTCGGCCGCCCCGACCAGTCCTCGACCAGCTTGGCATTCGACGGAAGCTGCGCGCGAGTGATTCCATCGCGATCGCCTTCAACGTGGCGAGCAAGCGCGTACGGCAACGTATGAAGGATGGTTTTTACGTTGTATTCGGACTCGAGACGATACTTCGCGACCTCGAACTGCAGCTCGCCGACGGCGCCCAGGATTGGTTCGGTTCGCGGTGCGCCCCATGGATAGAATACTTGCACGGCTCCCTCTTCGCGCAACTGCGCGATTCCTTTACCAAACGATTTGTAACCCGAAACGTCGATACTCCGCACCGATGCGAAATGTTCCGGGGCAAACGCGGGAATCGGAGGGAAGCTGACGGGCAGTCCTTCGTACAGCGTGTCGCCGATGGCGAAGGCCCCGGGGTTGGCCAGTCCGACGACGTCGCCGGCATACGCGACGTCGAGCGATTCGCGATCGTCGGCGAAGAGGCGCATGGCCCGCGAAAGCCTCACCTCGGAGCCGGTGCGCGCGTTGCGCACCGTCATGTCGCGAGCGAACTCGCCGGAGCAGACGCGTACGAAGGCGATGCGATCGCGATGGCGCGGATCCATGTTAGCCTGAATTTTAAAGACGAAACCACTGAAGGCTTCATCGGTGGGTTCGACGCCGGCGCGCCGCGACGGCGCCGGCGCCATCTCGATAAACTCGTCCAAGAAGAGCTGCACGCCGAAGTTGGTGACGGCGCTGCCGAAGAAGACCGGCGAAACCTTGCCTTGCAGCATCGCCGTGCGGTCGAAGCGCTCGCCGGCGCCGTCGAGGAGCTCGATGCCTTCGCGGAACTGCTCGTAGACGGGCTCGCTGACTAGTGCGCGCAGCTGGGGGTCGGACGGATCCGAAACCGAAACGGTCGCGCGCGTGGCGCCGTGCGCGGCGCGTTCGAAGCGGTGCACCGTTCGACTTTGGCGATCGTAGACGCCGCGGAACTCGTCGCCGCTGCCCAGCGGCCAGTTCATCGGGAAGGCGCCGATTCCGAGCACGCTCTCCAGTTCGTCGAGGAGCTCGAGTGGATCGCGGCTCGGGCGGTCCATTTTGTTCATGAACGTGAACAACGGAATGCCTCGCTCGCGACAGATGGCGAAAAGTTTTTTGGTCTGCGGCTCGACGCCCTTAGCGGCGTCGATCAGCATCACCGCGCTGTCGGCAGCGAGCAGCGTGCGATAGGTATCCTCGCCGAAGTCTTGGTGACCGGGCGTATCGAGCAAGTTGATCGTATGATCGCGATAGGGAAACTGCAGCACCGTCGTGGTGATGGAAATCCCGCGCTCGCGCTCGAGCGCCATCCAGTCGCTGGTCGCCTGCCGCTGACGCTTGCGCGCCGAAACCTGTCCGGCAACATGAATCGCTCCGCCGTAAAGCAGCAGCTTTTCGGTCAGCGTCGTCTTGCCCGCGTCCGGATGCGAAATAATCGCAAAGGTCCGGCGTCTTTCTATCTCTTCTTGTATACTCACGTTCTACTGTCGAGCGGTTGCAGGCTCGTAGACCCGCAGCTCCGCACTCTCCTGGTCGTCGCGTATCAACACGATGGAATCGGCCGTCCGGTAGAATCGTACGCGCGGCGGAATCCGCAGCCGGTCGTGCCCCCGGCTCACGTACGCTTCGTCACCGA
>CAZMPP010000118.1:0-8074 GCA_964568035.1 uncultured bacterium | reverse complement strand
CGGCATCTTTCTCGCTTTGCGAGATCGCGGCCGTCGGGCGAAAATGCAGGGTCGTTGGGTCGATGAGATAGCCTCGTACGCACAGCAGGTGGGCCGCGGCAAACGTTTTCGGGTCACTCAAATAGTCGAGGTCGTCCCACCAAAAGATCGGGACGCCTTGTTCGAGCAGTCGGAGCTGCAGTGCCGCAACGCGGGACGCGTTGCCGTGTGCTTCGCCTGGACGCACGTTCTGTCCGACGCAATATGCAGCCAGGATGCCGGCAGCCTCACCGATCGCCCACTCACCCGGATGCACGCGGTAGGCGCCACTCGTGAGATGCGTTCCGCCGATGTTCTTGCATGCGGCGATGAGGTTCGTTGCGTCGGACGGGATCAGGCTTCCCAATGGAATCTGAAATGGACGAACGCCGGCGACCGAAACCCACGGCGTTCCAGGTGGCCCGTAGCATTGGTGAATATCGACGCCGTACATCGAGATGCCACAAGAGTCGGAGAAGTTGACCGGTGCGCGAGCGCCGGTGGTGCTCGTGTCGGCGACGGCAATGTGCTGCTCGAGAAGGCGCACCAGTGGCTTAGAAATGCGGCGCGACTCGCGGATGTAGGCTTGCGGCGCGGTGCCGTCGTCCCGGCCGAAGATATCTTCGCGTGGGGCGAGGTTCGGGTAACCGGTGCCACTGCCGTCGTCGCGCGGCGCTTCCGTTTGCAGCCAGTAGAGGTAGGCGATTGAGGCGGCTCTGGCATCTTCCACGATCGCGGCGTCTTTCGCGGCGTCGCCGGTGGGGATGACGGCGGCTTGGTAGTCGTTACAGCCGACGTTGAGGACGCTGCGATCGGTTTGGTAGTCGGGGTCGGTGAAGTTGGTATGGTCGATGTACTGACGGTAGTTAAAGAGCGTCTCCCATCCGGGGTTTGCCGAGTGCGCCGAACTAAAGACTCCGCCGATCATACCGTTGCGCTCGTTGTACACGTGAAAGGCTTGAGATTGAATGAGCTCCGGCGTGTAGTTCGCGGGCTTCGGGATTGTGTGCTTCTCGCCATCGGGACGATGCTCGACGGCGATCGAGACCGTGATCGGTTGAATGTGGCTTGGATTGGCAACGGCTTCGGCGTGGGGCTCTTCAGTATCGCTTTCGGCCTCGGCGCCGATGAACCAAGAAATTCCGCACATCGGCAAGAGATCGCCGAGGTCGGTCGCGTCGAGGAAGATTGTGGCCGAAATAGTCTCTCCGGAGTCGAGCTGAAGCGATTGTATTGTTCCATTCGAGATATTGACCGAGCTCGCTCGCTCATCGAGCATCAGCATTATGAGGTCGCCGGCGTCTTCAATGAGTTGGCGGAGAACGGTTTCAGCGACGTTGCAATCGACCGAAAACGGGTGGCCAGGACTCGCAAATCCCGGGTTGAAATCGGCCCGGCTGCCGTTCGCGCCGACTTTCGTGTACGTGCGGTACCAGCCTCGAATATCGTTCTTCAGTACTTGGTAGGATTTGGTGCTGCCGTACGTCTGCGGCGAGAGAACGTGAGCCGATTCGTCCCAGCGCGTGAGACCCTGTGATGTCGCCTGGCCGCCGACGTTTCCGCTGGCCTCCACGACGACGACTCGCTTGCCATAACGGGCCGCAGCGAGTGCTGCCGCTACGCCTCCGAAACTTGCGCCTACGATGGCGACGTCATACTCCACAGCTGCTCCTACTCTCCGCGGTCGCCACTATCACGATCGAGGGATCGCAATGGCGACCTAATGATACGGGAAAAGTACCGTTGAATGGGCGCTGACTAATCCCTATCTAAATTACTAACTTCCGGCGTCGGCAACAGGCCAAAGATAATCGCCTTTGGGCGAGCCGACCGCGTTGTGACCGTCGGCCGTGATCAGATCACCGCGAGAGGCGGCCTCGGCAAATAAGTGCCGCTCTGTTGTTTACGCCGTACGCGCGAAATACAGCCTTGAGGTGTTCTGATGGTGTGCTGGCTCAACGAAAGTTGGCGCTGCCATGTGAAGCGCGCTCTGCCTCGATGAGCTTGCTTGTGCGCAGCTGCCCGGCCCAGCTAAGCGGGTGAGCGTCGTCGCGTCGTCGCGGAACAGTTGCACCGCGCCTTACCCTGCAGGTGGCGCCCGGCCAGCACCTACGTAGTCGTGCGCTTTGCAGCGAGGCACCGTCGCGCAATCGTTATTCGACAGTGCGTGCGGGCGTACGCTGAGCGGCCGCGGTATAACTGCAGCATGCCGATCGTCGCGATGCCTCCCGAGCGGGTTCCCATCTTTAGCGGCTTCGATTACGTTACCATCGACGAAGCGCGTCATCGCGTCTATGCTGCGCACACGGCCAGCCGAAGGTTGCTCGTCGTCGATTCAACGAGCGGTAAAGTCGTCGCGCAGGTCGTCGTTGGGCCGATGCATGGCTCGGCCGTCGACCCCGTGAGCGGCGACGTTTTTACCGGAAACGGCACCGATCAAACCATTTCTCGGGTCGACGCTACAACGCTCAAGGTCGGCGCGACGGCAAATGTAAGCGGGAATGTGGACGCGATTGCTTACGATCCGTTGCATCGGCCTATTTACGCCGATCAGGACGGCGGCGGCTCGGTCTATGTGATCGACGCTGCAACGATGAAAACTATCGCAACGGTGACGATGCCGTCGCCCGATCTCGAGTCGCTTGCGGTCGATCCAGCAACGGGATTCGTTTACCAGAATCTTCCGAGCGGCGGCTTTGCAGTGATCGATCCCGCATCGCTGAAGGTCGTCAAGGTCGTCGTCACGCCTCAGCTCGAGAAGAACCATCCTCTCGTTTTTTCGCGCGCTGCGAACCAGATCGTCGCGGGCGGCACTAACGGCGTAATTTCAGCGTACACTACTAGCGGCGACCATGTTGGCGACGCCACGGTGCAGGAGCACGTCGACCAGTGCAGCACCGGTTCGCAGGGAAAACTGATAGTCTGCGCCGGACGCGGCGTCGTTACCGTCGCTGCGTTGGCAAGCGGAGCCGCTCCGCGCGTCGTCGGACGCCTCGACACCGGGCACACCGGCGTCCACACCGTCGGAATCGATGAGAGCAGCGGCGAAATCTGGATTGTTTATACCGACCAAAGCGGCGACTGGGTACAGCGCCTGAAGTGGAACCCGTAAGATAACGTGAATCAACGAGTACCGCCGAGAATTCGATAGTGCAAGTGGATTACTCCGCTATCGAAACGCCGCGTTTCAAGGAGTTCGACCTTCCGTCTTAAGGCCGGTCGGAATGCCGGCTTTCCGCCGCCGACGATCATCGGGTGGAGAAACAGATGGCACTCGTCGACGAGATCGGCTTCGAGCGCAAGCCCTGCAAGCTCGGCGCCCCCGACGCTGATGTCTCGCTCCGACTCCCGCTTAAGCTTTCGAATAGCCTCGACATCGAAATTGCGCTCGATTCGTGCGTTGCGTGTCGTTGCGACTGTCAGCGTTCGTGAAAAGACGATCTGCTCGGGCTTCTGCCAGACCCGTGCGAAGTCGCGCTGTTCGGGTGGATAGCTCTCTACCGGCGCATCCCAGTAGGCCATCGTCTCGTAGAGCCGGCGCCCCATGAGAACGGTTCCAATCGGGCGCATCAACTCAGTGACGAACTCGTGCACTTGATCGGGAATGGCCCAATCGATGGCACCGGTTTCGTCCTCCATGTAACCGTCGAGCGACATGCTGGTTATGTAAATTAGTTTCGACATAATGCCTCTGGAAAAAAGCGGGCCGCTTGATTTATATTGAACGGGGTCTTCTGCCTGCACTTCGACTCGCTGCGCTCGCTCAGTGCGGGGCAATACTGCTGTCCTTCGACTACGGCGCTTCGCGCCTTCGCTCAGGATGACAAGCGCTTGCGCCTTCGCTCAGGAAGACAGTTTTAAGGCCATCAATTGCAACACGCGAGGCCAGGTATACTCGTGCGCTGTTGCCACGCCGGCCGCGCGGATGCGGGTTGACAATGACCGGTTGGTTACTATTTGTTCTAGGTATGCGGCGAGTTCTCGTGGGTTGGCGGTGTCGCAGGCTATTGCGTTTTCGAAGGGGCGGACGTAGTCTTCGCCGGTTGAGCCGGTGACGGCGAGACCGCCGGCGGCCATAACTTCGAGGCCGACTAAACCGAACGGTTCGCGGCCGCTGTTGGCCAACACTGCGTCGGCCACGTTGTAGAGCGCGAGCAACGCTTCTTCAGGAACAAAGCTGCGTACATTGACGATCGGGCCGCGCGCCGCGCCAAGCGCGGCAATCGTTGCTTCGGGCGCGCGCGATGCCAGCGTGACGTCCTCGACAGCAACGCCCAACTCGCGGGCGCGGGCAAAAATTTGTTCGCCGTACGGTTCGCGACCGCCGCGGACAATCATCGTGCCGTCCGGATGCTGCGCGCGCAGTAAAGCAAAGGCTTCAATCGCCTGCATCCATCGCTTATCTTCGTCGAAGCGGCCGATCTTCACGAAAAGCGGGCGGCGCGTAAAAGCCGCTTCGGCCAGCTTTACCAGTGAGCCCGGCGGCCCGTCCAAGAGCCGCTCGGGGATGCCGTTGGGAATTACCAGTGGTTCGACTCCCCAGTGCTCGAGCTCGAAACGCATGTAGCGGCTGACCGTCGCGATGGTGGCGGCGTGCCGCAGCGCGTTCCAGTCGATGCTGTGAAAACCGTAGGTGTTATTGGCGTTCCAAAGCAAGCTTACGTGGTCTCGTAGGCCGGTTTCGCGCAACCGCCGGTCGAGGGCGATTGCGGCGCGAGCCGTTTGCCAGTCTTCGGCGATAACCAGCACGGCTTCGCCGCGCTCGGCCGCCGGCGCCACGATGTTCTCAACAACGAAGGGCGGCACACTCGATGTGAAGTCGTTGGCCTTCTCCCACTCGCCGTCGTAAACGCCGCCCGGGTGGTAGGCGGAGATCCACTGCCCCCAACGCAGGTAATGGAGATGGGGAGATTTGCTCTCGACCGGCTCCTTTGCCGGGTCGCCTAGAAAAAGTAGCGAAGTATTAATACCCCCCTCGCTCAGTGCAAGGCTCATCTCGGTAACTCGCGTGCCGAGACCGCCGACCATCGAGTACGGGTCGGGACCTTCAAAGGAAAGGACGACAACGTTCGGCGGGAGGTCGCGCATGCGTCGCTCTTGGCAGCGCGTCTGCAAACTCCCGCATGCGGGTACATACCTAACGATGCGGCTGAGTCGATGCGCCGTAGCAGGCGGCGCCGTGGCTGGAATTCTCGTGATCTGCGCTCCCCTCGGGGCGAGCGAGGCGGTGGCTACCGCGCCGCCGTATACCTTCCACATGGACGTCGCAATGGCGATGCGCCACTTCCCGTGGCTGCACTTCAAAATGCGAGGCACCGGGTCTTACGAGCCGGGGGTGAGCTATGCCGTTCACTTCACGTCCGTACCGTGGTTCATCCCCAAGGACCATAACGACATCGATCTCACGATGCTCGACCCGACGCTGTGGCCGAAGCACTATACCTTCCAGGAGATGGGCCAGGTCAACGGCGAGACTTCTTTCGATCTTCACCCGATCGACGATGCATCGCTGGAAGATGCGCGGGTCATCGTCGGGTCGCGCGGGCGGGCGCGTCACGCTGTAATGAATTATAAAGACGGCACGCACATCACGATGGACGTCAGCGTCAGCGAGTTCGACGGCTTCCTTCTTCCGGCGACGCTTACTGCGGATATCGATAGGCCGAACATGCCGCTATCGGCCAACGCCGCTTTCAACGATTACGAGTTTACCGTTGCGCGTCAAGCGCCGGCCAAGCCGTGAGGGAGCTGGCGGCGAAGGCCTGCATTCCTTGTCGCGGCGATGTGCCGCCGCTGCGCGACGACGAGATCGCTCCACTCTCGGCGCAGCTCTCGTCGAACTGGCGCGTCGTCGAGCGCAACGATCCGAAGAGGGGCGCCGTAAAGTATCTCACCTGCACCTATCGTTTCGGCGATTTCGCCGAAGCGATGCGGGCGACGCAGTTGATCGGCGGGATGGCCGAAGAGCAGCAGCACCATCCCGACCTGCATCTCTCGTGGGGGCGTCTCGGCGTCGACGTATGGACGCACAAAATCGGCGGATTAACCGAGAGCGATTTTATCTTTGCCGCAAAGTGCGACGCATTGATTGGAGCTTAGCGCTTCTTCTTTTGGCGCGCTAGACGGCTTTGCTCATTGCTGCGATCAATGCGGAGCGCGAATGGACCCCGAAGGCTAGGCGGACTCGAGCTGCGTGGTTTTTTACTGTTTCGGGAGAGATTTGCAGCTCCACGGCGATCTGTTTGTCGGGGAGACCTTCGCAGATGAGTTCGAAGACGCGGTGCTGCGCGGGCGTTAGGCGCGAGAGGCGCGAGTCAAAGCCGACGGCCTTACGATTAATTTCGCGCGCAACCGAGCTTTCGCCGAACTCTTCGACGGCTTCGCCGGCACGCTGCAGCCACATGTGGTCGCGGGTAATCGCATTGAGGCGTAACGCCGAAGCGGCGGCGCGCCAGGCGTAGCCGATCGGCACGAACGTCCGGTAGGCGTCCTCGAGTAGCGCCGCGGCAGCCATCTTTTCGCCCGAGGCGGCGAGCACGGCGCCACGCGCATACTCTTCCATCGCGGTGAAACGCCGGTCGCGCGCAAAGGCGAGCCAGGGCGAGAGCCTCACCGGAATCGTATCGTAGATCTTGAGCAGTTGCTGGGCCCGCGCGGGATCGCGATCGGCAACGAGCTCCATGAGGTTGAGCATCGCAACGCGTTCCTCGCCGGGGGACTCCCAGTGCGTGTTGAGCGCGGACGTGACGGCGTGATCCAATAAGGCGGCGGCGCTGGCGATCTCGCCGGCCATTCGCGCCAGGTAGGCTTGATCGGCGTAGCATGCCGTAACCCACATCGGCGACGGTGCAATGTCGCGCGCAACGTAAGCATAGTGCAGCGCCTGCTGGTGCGAACCGCGCAGCGCGCAGGCCCACGCGAGGCCGCGCATCGTCAGGAAACGCTCGCGCTCCAGATCGGGCGTCCAGGCAATTGACTCGGCAGTATTTTTCGCGCACTCGAACGCTTCGGGCGCGGCGATCTCGCGCACAAGGTGCACGAGCGCGCGCGTCGCCGAAGCCAATAGCGTTACGTCGTAGGCAACCGGCATTTGATTGACTTGATTGACCGTTTGCTCCAGCAACCGCAGCTGCTCCCGGTAATCGCCACGCAAGCCGGCTGCCCACGACAGCCCGTAGAAGCGGCGCGCGTTAAGGTGAGGCGACAAGCGAACGTCGCAGGCCTCAAGGGCCCGCTCCATCGCCTCGGGCGAGCTCTCCAGCCAGCCCACCAACATGCGAGCGTAGGCGACTTCGAAGGCGGATTCGGGATCGGTAACGGGTTCACCGAGCCCGAACAGCGCCTCGCGTGCCGGCTCGATCGCTCCGGCCAGCGCGTGACACTCCGACTTCAACGCGCGGCAGAGCACCTTTTCGTCGGCCGTCGTCGGCTCCAGACGAGAAACGGCCGATAGCGCCTCCGCATATCGCGTGAGACGCATTAAGGCATAGACCGAGAGTACTCGGTCCCGGAAAGCCGGCTCGTTCTCCGCGGCCCGAAGGCACGCCAAGAGTTCGCCCCTACTGAATAACTCGCGCGGTCCCAACTTCGCTCCTAACCTCGACGGGCGGCGCAGCAGCTAGTCTTTTTTCCTGGAGGAGCCTAGGATTTATACCATTATGGGCTGGTCCCTACGCGAACGTACCCGGTTTCTGGTAAATTTTTACCCTTGGCGGATTGCCGGTTCGGCCACGTTATGAACGATGGGGACGTTCATGACGATCGGTCCACCCGGAGTGTCGACTGGCTTGCCTATAATGCTGAATAAAAAGACGAGAAAGAAAGCCACAATATGCCTCCATTAAATGCCGGATCGAGCTTGTCGCCTAATATCCAAGGAAAACTCCTTGAATTCCCGCCTATCCGACCTAGCGGCGGGCTGCTTGGATTTATCGAAGACTCCCATTGAGGGGCTGCGGCCCTGTGTGCATTTGCCGCGTTGTACGGCATGCCTGCTTTGCCGGGCGAAGTGTGTAAACTCGCTACAAAAAATTCGGAGGTAAAAATTGTGGCCGAT
>CAZMPP010000117.1:0-8162 GCA_964568035.1 uncultured bacterium | reverse complement strand
CTTTGACGATTACGTCGCGCAGCTCGAAGCCGCCAAGGTCGAGCTCGATCCAGTCATCGTTGAACCACTCTCCCCCCGAAGCCGCAGAGTCTCACCGTAAAACCTGCGCGCTCGCTGCATGTCGCGCACGTAGTAGGCGACAAAAGCGAGCTCCTTAACCCTTCCTTTTACTTGATTTTCTTGCTTTTCGTCGCCGGGCCGCTATGGTTTTGCGCGTTCCAAACGCTGATCTGCAAGTCATCGCCCTTCATGAGAATCCAATAGCTCTGGCCGTAGTCGCCCGTAAATCCTTTTATTACGATTTTCTTGTCACTCCAGCTTGTCACATTAAGCCATACGGAGTCGACTTCGAAGCTGCTTGTGTATCCGGCGCTCCAACCCCCGGTCGTGTCCAATATCTGGAGATAGTTAGAGTCACCGTTGTACGGCTGCATGGTGCCGAAGCCGCTTCCCGAAATTACGATCTTTTGGTCTTGCTTATCGCTGATCTTGCTGACCTTTGTGATGTTTGGTTGCGACCCATCGAAGTGGACGTTCACATTTTGTGAGATGCCGGTCGACGGCATCGATCCCAGATTCTGCGAACAGCTCGAAAGAATAATCGCGCCAATAAGCGCATAGAAATAACGCACGAAGAAGGCCTCCTTTTCATACCGCGAAAAGATGCCGGTGCCGCCCAGCGGAAGACCGAGTGATCGGCGCCGCGCTCGTGCGTCGTTCCGCAGTGGCGCGAAGGTACCTTCGGGGAGTGAGCCGGCGAATGGGTCCGCGGAAAACGCGCGCGTAACGCTCGCCGAAAGAGTCCGGGGCCGGACACACAGTCAAGGGATTTTAGGACTTCCGCCGGTCCTCGAGTATGAGGCGTCGGAACCACTTACGGCGCTGGGTCTTGTTGGTGGTGCCCAGCCCGGCTTATGCTGGCCGGTGAACGAGGTACCCGTAATGAGAACTGCACGCTTAATGCGGTGGCGAAGGCCAATTGCGGCCGCAACTGCTCTCCTCGCCGGCTGCGGCGGGGCGCCGTCGCCAATCGGAACGACTGGAGCAGCGCCGCAATACTCGGCCGTCGCGATGCGTGCCGCGCATGGCAAATCTTGGATGGCGCCGGACGCGAAGAAACACGATCTGCTCTACGTCGCCGATGGACGAGACAAAGGCGTTTACGTGTTGACGTACCCACAAGGCAAAGTCGTTGGCATGCTCACCACAGGTCTTGCAAATCCGGTGGGTGTTTGCACCGACAAGCTGGGTAACGTTTGGATCGCAAATTATGATACCGGAACGATGGTCGAATACGCGCACGGCGGCTCGGAGCCGATCTCTTCGGTGCAAGACCCCGGCACGTCACCCCTAGATTGTTCCGTCGATCCGACGACCGGAAACCTCGCGGTAGTTGCCGGTCCGTCTATGGGTTCGCAGACCGGAAGCTTTCTCGTCTACGATCGCGCCGCGGGAACGCCGCATACGTATTCCGTGCCATTCGCCGAAACCTCGCACTGCGGCTATGACGACCGCGGAAACCTTTTCGTTGACGGGTTCGGGTATAACGAAGTGCCCCGGTTCGCGTTCGGTGAACTGCGAAGGGGAGAGTCAAAGTTTAGGCGGATTTCAATACAATTCGTAGGGGATCCGGGCCCTGTCAGGTGGGACGGCAAGTATATTGCCATCGGGGATAAAGAGAGCGACTGGATCAACCGCTATGCCATTCGGGGCCGGTCGGCGGTGCAAGCCGGCACGCTCACCCTAAATGCCGTGCATTGGATCGCCGGATTTTGGATCCGAGGCGACAGAGTCGTCGTAACGAGCGCCTACGGAATGGGAAGCTATCCGCCGCTTCAATACTACAAGTATCCTGCGGGGGGCAGTCCCATTTCGACGACGGATCTCAATGGAGCCGACGGAGTTGCGGTGAGTGTGGCTCCAAAGTAGTTTGGTCGCGTCCCGGTAAGGACTACACGTTTTGTGGTGCGCAAGACTGGACTCGAACCAGCACGAGATTGCTCCCGCTAGCCCCTCAAGCTAGTGCGTCTACCAATTCCGCCACTTGCGCACGGGGCGACTTTCCGACTGGGCGGGTTCGGGGGAACGCCGGGGTGCGCCCTTCCCGCCGAGGGCCGGCGGTGTATTTTGGCGGTCTCAGCGCATGTTGGGATCGAGGGCGTCGCGCAGGCCGTCGCCGATGTAGTTGATCGCCAGGACGACGATCAAAATGCAGAGGCCGGGAAAGACCGCCGCCCACCAGGCGCTTTGAAGATTGCTCTGCGCGTTAGCCAGCATATTGCCCCAAGAGGCTGTGGGCGGCTGGATGCCGAGCCCTAAGAACGACAGCGTCGATTCGAGGATGATGACGTTGGCGACGTCGAGCGTCGCCTGAACGACGATCGGCGCGACGGCGTTGGGTAGCAGATGGCGGAAAATGATCCGGCCGTCGTTGTTGCCGATGGCGCGCGCCGCTTCGGCGAATTCACGCTCGCGCAAACTCAAAAACGACGCCCGCACCAAACGCGCGACCGGCGGCCACGAGAGTGCGCCGATGATCACTACGATCACCCCGAAACTGAGCGCCGCCTTCGAAGAGCTTGCGGCGACTATGGCCGTCAGCACTAGGAGAAGCGGGAGCAGCGGGATCGAGAGAAAGACGTCGGTGACGCGCATCAGTGCGTAATCGAGCCACCCGCCGTAGTAGCCGGCGACCGCGCCCAGCGTCGCGCCGATGAGCACTTCCATGATCACGGCAAAGAGCCCGACCGTAAGCGAGATGCGCGCCCCGAAGAGCATTCGCGACAGCAGGTCGCGGCCAACCTCGTCGGTACCTAAGGAATGCCCGCCGCACAGCGTGGCGTCTTGAAAGCACGGCGGCAGCGGCATGCCCTGCCAATGAATGTTGTCGATCGCATTGGGGTCGAAGGGCGACAACTGCTTAGCCAGCGCTGCGGCCAGCACCATCAGGGAGAGGACGACGATTCCCGCGACCGCCAGCTTGTGGCGGCGCAGACGCGTCCAGAACGTAACTTTCGAGAGGTGCAGATCCTCTTCGATGACGGTGTTGCCCGGAAGCGGGAGCGACGGTGCAGCCATCTCAGTGCCTCAATCGTACTTCACGCGCGGATCGAGCCACGCGTAAACTACGTCGGCGAAGAGGTTGGAAAAGACCACGAGAAACGCCACCAGCAACAGATAACCCATCAGCAGCGCGAGATCGCTTTGCGTTAGCGCGTTGATGAAGAGCCGCCCCATTCCGGGCCACGCGAAGATCGTTTCGGTGATAATCGCGCCGGCCAGCAGACTGGGAAGCGAGAGCGCAACCACCGTCACCACCGGAATCAGCGCATTTTTCAAGCCGTGCTTGTAGAGAATCGTTCGAAAGTTCAAACCTTTTGCGGCGGCCGTTCGCATGTAATCGGTTCCCAGCACTTCGAGCAGCGACGAGCGCATGAAGCGGCTGAAGAGCGCGATGTTGAGCAGCGACAGCACGGCTGCCGGCAAAATCAGATGCGTCAGGCGATCGCCTAAGTCAAAGGTATCGCTGCTCGAGATTCCGGCCGATGGAAGCTGGATTTGGTAGCCGCCCGGCAGTGGAATCCCGTGTACGGCAAACGCCAGCTGCATCATCAGCGCGAACCAGAAAACCGGCATGGACTGACCGAAGAACGCGCCGGTGGTAATCACGTAGTCGAGGAGCGAGTAGCGGTAAACCGCGGAAATGATTCCGGCGCTCACGCCGATCCCGATCGCGATGACGAGTGAGGCTCCCATCAGTTCGAGGGTCGCTGGAAAGCGTTCGATCAGCGCCTGAAAGACCGGCTCGGAGTTGCTCGTCGAGTAGCCCATGTCGCCGGTCAAGATGTGCCCGAGCCATTTCAAATACTGAATGGGGACCGGCTGGTCCATGCCCAGGTTATGCCTGAGGCGCGCGATGTCGGCCGCGGTGATGTGCGGATTCTGCAGATACGGCGCAAGCGGACCGCCCGGCATGTTGTACAGGATCGCGTACAAGATGACCGAGATGGCAAGAAGCAGCGGAATCGATTGAAGCGTCCGGCGCACTACATAAGTGAACAATTGTGCGCGCCGTTATTGGACGGAAAGGCTCGGGGCCCTTGAGGCGAGGGCTTCGAGGCCCAGGATCTTACGCGCTTGGTCCGGCGTCGCCACCTTTCGGCCGGCCTCAGCGGCGATGCGCGCCACCCGCTCCACCAGCTCCTCGTTACGGGCAAGACGGCCTCGGCTGTAGTGGAGGTTGTCTTCCAAGCCGACACGCACGTGGCCGCCCATTGCGATGGCCGCCATCGCCATCGGCAGCTGTGCCTTTCCGATTCCCGCCACCGACCAGCTGCATCCGTCGGGAAGATTATCGACCAGATCGCAGAGATTAGAGACCGTCGCCTCCAGGCCGCCGGGCACCCCCAGCACCAGATCGAAATGTTGCGGCAGCGTCAACAACCGCTCGCGGGCCAGCCGCCGCGCGTTGGCGATGTGGCCCTTATCGAAGATCTCGAGCTCCGGGCGGACGCCGAACTCGTTCATTTTCTTGAGAATTCCGCGCATGATCGGAAAGCTGTTCTCGAAGATGTCGTCGCCAAAGTTTACGCTCCCGCACGTCAGCGTCGCCATTTCGGGACGCAGCTCGAGCACGCTGGCCCGTTCCTCCGGCGTCATGCCGATGGCACCACCCGTCGAAAACTGTACGATTAAATCGCTCTGCTCCCGCACCGACTCGTAAGCCTGACGGAATCGCCCGACGTCGTGGGTGTTGCTTCCGTCGTCGTTGCGACAGTGAATGTGAAGGATCGAGCCGCCGGCCTCTCGGACTGCGCGCGCCGTTTCTCCAAGCAGTTGCGGCGTGTGGGGAAGATGCGGCGTCTGGTCGAGCTGAATTTCAGCCCCGACCGGCGCGCAGGTAATGATCAGCGGATCCATCGTGCCTTTCACTTCAAGAACGCAGCGCGAGCCGCCTCGACGTACGCCGGCTCGACGCCAAGCAAGGCAGCCAGCGCAATCGCGTCGGCCCTTGCCGCCGCGTCGCCGGTGACTTCCGAGAGCCGATAATCCATCGAGCCGGCCAGCGCCGCGAGCGCCGCGTCGACGTCGGGCGCCGGGCCGGCCGGGATCTCGCGCAGACCGCGCACCGCAAAATGGCGCGCGCCCGCGCTCTCGGCGACTCCTTCGAGGTGAGTCGCGGCAAGCGCGCACGCGCCGCGTGCGCGCAAGCGTTCCAAAAGTGCCACGACCAGCGCCTTGCCTTCTCGTGGATTGGTCGTGCGCGCGAACTCGTCGGCCAAAACCAGCAGCCTAACCGCATCGCTGGTCAGGAGTTCTTTGAGCGCCAGCACCTCGCGGGCAAAAGACGACAACAGCCCTCCCATCGGCTCTTCGCGACCGATGCCGAGCCACGCGATGCGATCGAAAAGTCCGAGCCGGGCTCGCTCTGCCGGCACGGGCAGGCCGAAAGCAGCGCAGACGGCGACGAAGCCGCAGGTGCGCAGCGCCACGCTCTTTCCGCCCATGTTCGGCCCAGTCAAAACGGCGGGGTCGTGAAGTTCGACATCCAACGGCACGAACGGCCTACCGGCGGTCGCCAACGCCGCCTCGAGCGGCAGGAAGCGCGCCCCTTCGAACTTCAGTGCGGGCCGGTCAACGATCGTCGCGGGCAGGCACCCAAAGCGATGCGTGAAGTGCGCCGCAGCAAAGAGCACGTCGAGCTCGCCCAGCGCTGCCGCGGCTGCCTCCAAACCGCGCGCCTCATTGCGAACCAGATCGGAGATGCGTTCGCGCACGCCTTCCTCGGCCGCGGCAAGCTCCGCGGCCGCGCCGTCGCGGCGGCGCAGTGCGGCCAGCGCGGCGTCGCCGTATTCCAGCGTGCAGAGAAAATAGGTCGGCGCTTCACGCAAAACGCGAACGCCCTGCGGCAGATGGCCGGAATGCTCGGCGCGCATCACGATGAACTCCTCGCCGAGTTCGGCGCGTCGGAGCTCGCGGGCGGCGCGTTCGCTCTCTCGCCCGCGAGCGGCATCGAGCTCGGCTTGCGCTTCCATCAGTTCGCGGCGCGCCGCCGCCAACGACTCGTCGAAGGCGTCGGAGAGATAAAACTCGTTCTCGCGCTCCTGCCCCGCGTCGAGCATCTCGCGCAACTTGAGCACCGCGGCATTTTCCAAGGGAGGGCCGTCGGCGAGCAACGCGTCGATTCGCGCGATCGCCGCACCGAAACGCCGCAACTCCAACAGGCTTGGATCGCTGAGTACGCCGCCGATGGCGGCGCGCGCGATGGCCGGCGTCGCATCGGGAATGTCGCGCAGAACTCCGCGAACCGCGTCGATCCGCTCCGCCCCGACGCGCTGCGTCATGGCGGCGACTCTTTGAGCGCGCGCTTGCGCAGCGCGCTCTTCGCCCCCGGCGAATGGCCGCAACCCCTCGAAGATGCGTTCGCCATAAGACGAAACCGGCGCAACCGCGGCTCGCAACCACTCGAACTCGAGAACGTGCGCGGCTGAGCCGTCAAGAAGCTCGAGAGGCTTCATGCCGCGGCACTTTCGCGGTAGACGTCGTAGACCGGCAGCCCTGTCGCCGCGGCGACGGCGCTGCGGAAGCTCTGCGGCTCGAAATTTCGCTCGGGACCGATCGAAGCGACGGTTGCCGCGATAACGTGCAACGGGCGCCGGCAACGGATCCGTAGTCGCGCGAGCGCCTCGCTAGCGGCCCTGCCGCTCAGCGCGATCTGCGTTGGATCGCGCACGACGATTTGGCGCGACTCGCCGGCCGCGAGAAACCGAGCAGCCTGCGCGGCGGTCAGCGCGCCTTCGATTTCGAGCGCCGGAGCGCCGTCGTCAAAGCGCGGTATTGCCAAACGGACCGCAAGTCCGGCAACCTCGTCAACCGCTTCGTCTTGCGTTTGCGCCCCGGCGGCGCCGCAGGCTACCACGATGGCTCCATCGGAGCCGGCGACCGCCGCGATTCGGTCGACCGCTCCATCGACGACGACCAAATCGCTGCAGCCGCCCAGCTCGGCAATGACTTCGCGTAATCCCGCCGCCGTCGGCGGCCCGACGAGATCGTAGAAGCCAGACAGTTCCGTCCGAGCGTAAAGCAGTTCCCCGGCCGGCGTGCGCAGCTGCGAAAGCTTTAAGATTCGGCAGGCCGGCGAGCGCGGCAATGCGCCGCGCGCGGTCGCGAAAGTCGTCTGCGGCTGCAACCAAAGGCGCGGCTTTGGAAAGTCGGCGCCTAAAGCATCTTCGCTGTCGCGCCCGATGGAGGCGAGCGCCGCGCGCAAACCACGGGCGCCGGCGGCGTTGTAGATCGCGCGAAGCGTCGTCGTCTTGCCGGCGTTGCGACCGATACCGACCACGAAGATCGTGCGCGCGCCGGTGCCTTGCGCGAGCGAGAGCAGCTCCATGCCGGCGCTCGTCGCAAACGAGCCGTTATCCGACATGCAAAGCCTTGAGCACCGCGAACAAGACGCCGGTCAGCGCTAGTAAGAGTCCGCCGATAAATGCCGCGCGTTGCTCGGCGACTTTCCCGAGCAAGCGTCCAACCGTTAGTCCAAGAGTCGTCGAAGCGATCGATACCGCGAAGATCACCGACAGCGAGATCACCAGCGGCACGCCGATGTAAAGAATGGAGAATCCGACTCCCAGGGAGTCCAAGCTAATTGCCAGCGATGCAACGAGCAACCCGGGTCCGCTCGAGAGATCGATGCGTTTGCTGCCGCCAAGCTGCGTGAAGCTTTCGCGCATCATGTAAATGCCGACGGCGACGAGCGCTCCGAAACCCATGTATCCGGCGTAGTCGCCGATGAGCCGTCCGGCCGCCGCTCCAAGTCCGGCGCCGATGAGATTCATGGTAATCTCGGCCGATGCAAAGGCGATGCCGATCCGTATGATGCGGCGCCGCGGTGCGCCCTGAACGCCTACGCCGACGGCCACGGCGAACACGTCGAGCGCGAGCGCGATCGCCACGACAAGGACTTTGAAGAACGACGCGCCCATGGGCACGCTTTGCGCGATGCGTTGGTGAAGCTTCCTGCATGAGGCATCCGCCGCCGGGTCCATTTTTCTTGATCGCGACGCTGGCGCTGCTTGCCGCGGTCGTCGCGCCGGTCCTTGCGGTGATTACGGCTATGCCGCCGGCGCAGGCGTTGGAAACCTTTGCCGCCGCGGGCGGTGACG
>CAZMPP010000116.1:0-8183 GCA_964568035.1 uncultured bacterium | reverse complement strand
CGAGGCGATGGTGAAGATGATGATGGACGTGACGAAATACTGCCGCCGGCCGAAGCGCGCGGCCAACCACGGATTGAGCGGAATAACGACGACGTTAGCGATCAGATACGCAGTCACGATCCAGGCGCCCAGATCCACGCCGATGCCGAAGTTGCCCTGGATATTCGGCAGCGAGACGTTGACGATGGTGACGTCGATGATCTCGAGCAGCGTGGCCGTAATAACTGCAATGCTGATGACGACCCGTCGCAGGCCGTGCTCGACGACCGGGCTTTCGTATTTGGCGAACACGAGTGCGCCTACTTCACGTTAACGTACGTTTCGACGCTCATCCCGACGCGTAGGGGGTAGTCGGAGCGTTGCTCGTCGACTTCGATACGCACGGGAATGCGTTGCGTTACCTTGACGAAGTTTCCGCTGGCGTTCTGCGCCGGCACCAGCGCGTAGGTGTTCTCCGAAGCCGGATTAATCGACGCGACGTGGCCTTTGAACGTGACGCCTTTATAGGCATCTACTTTAATCTCCACCGGCTGGCCGACGCGCATCTTACCCATCTGCGTCTCTTTGTAGTTGGCGATGATGTAGATCTTGTGCGGAACGATCGTCATGAGCGTGAGGCCGGCGCCGACCGTCTGTCCCAACTCTACGTTCTTTTGGCCGATATAACCATCGGTAGAGGCGGAGATTCGCGTGTAGCTCAGCGCCTGTTTTGCAAGGTAGAGCTGCGCCGCAGCGGCTTCGACCTGACTAGGATCGGAGGCTTGGGCGAGCTTGCCCTGCGCCGTCGTCAGCGCACCCGATGCTTCGTTGACTGCCGCGCTCGAGGCCGTGACGCGGCTTCCTGCGGCAGCAACGTTGGCTTCGGCAACGCTCACTTGATTCTCCGCGGCGTGCAGTTGCGCGGCAGCGCCGGCGCTTTGCGCGCGGACCGCATCGAGTTGCTGCGGCGCAACGTCGCCGGTATTCACCAGCGAGCTGACGCGGCGATAGTCGGATTGGGCCTTGTCGTACGCCGACTGCGCGGCCGGAACTTGCGCTTGCGCGGAGAGCAGCTGCGCGTTGGCCTGCGCTACGGCGTCTTGAGCCATCGGAACCTGCGCGCGCGAGCCGGCGACGGCGCCCCCGGCTTGCGCGACGCCGCCCTGCCCTTGGGTCGTCGTTGCTCTTTGATTGGCGACGGCGAGATCGTACTGCGCCTGCGCCTGACGCAGTCGCGCCAGTTCGTCCTTGTTGTCGAGCACGAGGAGCAACTGGCCCTTGTGCACTTGCTGGTTCGTATCGACCAAAATCCTATTGATGCGCTCGGGAATCTTGCTGGTCACGGCAACGACGTCGGCGGAAACGTGCGCGTCGTCGGTACCTTCGTGGGAGAGCATGTAGGTCAACCACGGAATGCCCCAGACGATCGCGGCGACGATGACGATCGCCGCGACGACGATGAGGATGATGCGCCGGCTGGGCCGCTTCCGGCCCCCGTCGAGATCCGTATCGTCCGGTTCTTCTACCGCAGCGGTTCCGGCGCCGTTTGCCTGCGGCGTGCGGGCCGTCTTTTGCTGATCGAGCTCTCGCGTGTCCATTAAGAGTTCCTTACCCCATTGAGAAAAACATCGATATAAAAACGAAGGGCGTCGTCGGGATCGCCCCGGTGAAGTTCCGAGTCGGGAAACTTTTTGCGCCCCAGCGCGTGCATGAAGACCAAGCCTAAGAAAACCATTGCCAGCTTTTGCGGATCGCCGCGCAGCTCGCCGGAGTCGACGCGCCGCTGCATGAACTCGGTGAGCACGGCGAGTATTGCGAGTTGCGGCCGCCAGGTGGTGGCGGCAAAAATATCCTTTTCGTACTCCTGCTCCACCAGCGACCAGCGAATCATATCGCCGAGCGCTTCGAAGCGCGCGAACATCAGCCGCGCCAGTGCCAGCAGGTCTTCATCCACGCCGCCGGGACGTAGCTGCGCGGCGACGCCGGCCAGCTCGAGATAGCCGCAGAAGTGTTGCGCGCACGCAACCAACAGCGTCTCTTTGTTCCCAAAGTGCCGAAAGATCGTGGCTTCGTTTACGCCGGCGACGTCGGCAATCTCGCGCGTCGTCGCGCCGCGTTTACCCTTACGGCCGATTACTTCGCGTGTGGCAATGAGAATGCGTTCGCGGGTATCTTCTGGAGAGGCCGGTCGGCCGGCGTCAACCGGTTTGCGCGTTTCGATCATCGCGCTTCGGGTCCGCCGGGCTCGACCGGGACGTTGGTTTCGTACGTTCCGTACGACGCGTCGGCGACGGCGCGGACGTGCGGAATCTGAATTGTCGCATGCTGACTCGACAGAACCGAATAAATCCCTTGGGAACGATACTGCTGGGTCATCGTGATCTTTCCGCCGCTGGTGTAATACCACTCCATGCGAGCGAGGTCGAAGGTCGTGGCATCCACGTAGGCCAACGTGTGGTCCAAAATGTCGCTGCGAATCTTCTTAGTCATGCGCAGCACGATCACCGGACGATTATCGATCGTCGCACTGCCGTCCATCGCCACGTTCGAATCGCGCTGCCACTGATTGGGATTGCCGATGTCGTTGAAAAGCTTCTGAAAACCGCGGGCGTAGCTCGGCATTCGATCGAAGACGACGACGTAAAGGTCGGGTCGCTTGTAATACGACGTGCCATCGAGCTTGGGCGCCAAAAATGGAAAGTTGAGCATGCGAACGTCGACGTGGACGCGCGCGCGGTAGGATTGCAGCGTTGGGTTCCGATCGGTCATCTTGCGAAGTACGGTGCGCACGTCGGGCGACGGTTGGAGCGCATTGGCGGCTGCGGAGCCCGATCCCATCGTGACCGGGAGCAGCGTAAAAACGAGCAGAGCGAGACAGAGCTTCTTCACGATTAGGCCGGTTGCACCTCAACGATGGTGAATATGCGATCGAGGCCGGTGACCGACAGAGTTCGGGTGACCTCGGGGCGGCTTGCGCGCAAGCCCAGCTCGCCACCGGCCGCGCGCGCGCGACGCAGCAAGGTGATTAGCCCGCGAACGCTCTCGTGGTCGAGACTGTCCAGAGCGTCGAGGTCCAAAATGACGCGGTCGGCGCCACCTTCAAAGGCGGCCAGCACGGCGGCTTCAATCGCCGGATGGGCGGACAGACGGTACTCGATGACAACCGGTTCCATACTCTCTTCTTGCAAATGCGGCAATGTGGGCTGCAAGTGAGTACTTGCACGCACATCCTAGCACGCACCTGAGGGTAAAGCAAGTGCTTGCACGCACCCGCCTGCTTGGGCCAGGTCCGATGGCTTTAGGAGTGCGAGTTACCCGCGCCCGCGCCGGCCCTGTGGAACCCTTGAGCCTTGGCTTGGGCCGGACAAAGGTACTCGCCGTGCTTGGTTTTGCCGTAGTACTGGTCGCCGGACTCGTGGTAAACCTTGGTGTTCAGATTGACCCAAACCGCTTGCACGGCGCCGCAATTCGGGACCGCCGAAGAGTTGGGGCCTTTGATTCCCGTGCTCGCAGCGCCCGACGCCGGCGCGCTGGTGGCGTTCTGACTGGACTTTCCGCCGCCGCACGCGACCAGTGTGAGTAAGATCGTGACGATTGCGAGATTGCGCATCAGCTTTGCCCTCCTACGGAAGCAGCCGCTTCGCTAGCACTGTCGTCGCATCCCGGGCCCGGCGCGCCAACGGCGACGGCTCACCGACGTAGACCCGCCGGCCGCCGACGAAGGCCGCCTGAAGCCAGGCGTCCTGTCCACGATAAACGAGCGCGTTGACCGGCGCCGACCACGGATCGATCTGCGAGGCGTCGAGCACCAGGAAATCGGCCGCGCATCCGGCGACGAGATCGCCGGCGCCCACGCGAAGTGCGCGAGCGCCTTCGCTGGTTCCCATTACGTAGGCATCGGCGGCGCGCGACGCCGAGCCGTCGAGGTGAAGGATCTTCTGCAGCAGCGCTGCGGCGCGCATCTCCTCGAAGAGCGACGGGCGCACGTCGGCATCGGTGCCAAGCCCAACGCTCACGCCGAGTGCGCGCAAGCCGCGCACGTCGCAGATGCCGTCGCCGAGGTATTGGTTAGTCATTGGATTGTGCACGACGCGCGCACCGCTTGCGGCGATTTTGCGACGGTCTTCGTCACTGATGTAGATCGCGTGAATCGCAACGGTGCGTTCGTTAAGCGCACCGAGATCTTCGAGCAGCGCGATCGGCGTGCGGTTAAATTTCTCGAGAGTTTGTTTGCCTTCGTACGCGGCTTCGGCGACGTGGACGTGCAGCATGCAGTCGTTCTCTCGCGCGAACTCGGCTGCGGCGCGCATCATTTCGTGCGACGCGGCGTGGAGGGAGTGGGGAGCAACGCAGACGTTGGCTTCGGGGTGGCTTTCCATGAGTTGGCGCGTGCGTTCGGCGGCTACGTCCGCGCTTTCGCGAAACTGCGGCGGCGCATAATCGGCGTCCATCCAGGTACGCGCGAGGACGAGGCGGATTCCGGTGTCGTGCGCGGCTTTGATAGCGGCCTCGGCACGCGCGTTGCCCTCACCGTTGAGGTAGAAGAATTCAACGACGGTCGTGATGCCGGCGGCAAGCATCTCGGAGAAGGCGGCGACGAAGGTCCAGTAGACGTCGTCGGGCGTCAGGTGGGGGACGACGCGATAGAGTGCGTCGCTGCGCCACGTCGCAAAGTCGAGATCGTCGGCCCAGCCGCGCAGCAGAATTTGGTATGCGTGACTGTGCCCGTTGATAAAGCCGGGAACCACGAGACGGTCGGCCGGAAACGCTCGCTCGGCGAGGTGGTGCGCACCGCTTCGCACGTCGCGAAAGTCCCCCGCGGTAACGATCGCGCCGTCGCGCACCACGAAGGCGTAATCTTCGCGCACCTCGCCGCCCACGATCGCGCGCGTGCAGCGGACCAGTTCGCCCTTCAAGCGCAGCGTACTCCGTTTTTTACGACGAGCGTCGCGAGGTTGCCGCCGAACTGCCAGCCGAACTCGTCGGGCGATTCTAGTTGCAAGGCGACGAAGTCGGCGGGAGCGCCGGGGCGAAGCCGGCCGGCGTCAGCGCGAAGCGAGTGTGCGGCGGCGCGCGTTACGGCGTAGAGCGCTTCGGGTGCGGTCAGGCCCAGAAGTTTGCGGCCGAAATATGCGACGGTTTGAAGGTTGAAGCAGGGGGAGGTTCCGGGATTATAGTCGCTGGCCAGCGCCACTGCCGCACCGGCTTCGAGTAGCGCGCGAGCGGGAACGCGCTCGGGAAGGTCGAGATAGGCGATCGTTGCGGGGCAGGCGACGGTGACGATGCCGCGCTGCGCGATTGCGCGGACGTCGTCGGGCGTGATGTAGTTGCAGTGGTCTACGGCGTCGACTTCGAGCGCTGCGGCCATTGCGGCCGCTCCCCCGTAGGCCATCTCGTCGCAGTGGAGGCGCAGGCGCATGCCGTTGAGGCGGGCAGCGTCGAGGTAGCGGCGTGACTGCTCGACCGAGAAGAATCCCGGTTCGCAAAATGCGTCGGCGTAAACGGCACCGTGGGCGGCAGCGGCTGGAATTACTTGGTCGATGAGATAGTCGACGAAGGCTTCTTCGCGCGTGAACTCCGGCGGTAAGGCGTGCGCGCCGAGGAAGGTTGGAACGAGCCGCGGTACGTCGGCGTCGTCGCGGTGATGCGCGATAAGGTCGAGCAGTGCCGACTCGCCGGGTTTGTGCAGCGCGTAGCCGGTCTTGGCTTCGAGCGTCGTCGTGCCGTGCGCGAGAATCGTCTGCAGGCGTGGGTGGACGATGTTGCGGTAAAACTGCTCTTGGTCGAGCAGCGCTTCGCGGGTGCGCTCGACGGTGTAGAGCATGCCGAGCTGGGGCTTCGCACCGCGCAGTCGGGCCGCGAAGTCGGGCTCGCGGTCGCCGGCAAAGAGCGGATGAGCGTGGGCGTCGATAAAGCCGGGGAAGATAACGCCTTCGTGGCTTACTGCGGCGGCGTCTCTGCCAAAGGTTTTCGCGACGTCGTCGGTCTTGCCGATGGCGGTGATAAGACCGTCCTCAACCGCGATCGCGCCGTCGTCGATGCGTCCGAGCCTATCGAAATCGATGCCGCATTGCGGAGCATCGGTATCGCAGGTAACGATCGTCTTAGCGCGGACGATGAAGCGTTTAGGCACGGCCACGAGCGATGCATCCGCCGCCGCGAGGCTCGTGCCCTTTTATAATTGCGGCACCCTTCGACAGGCTCAGGGCGAAACGGCTAGCTATAAGCGCCAGTCGATTTGTTTTTGGTCGGCCGTTTCTATGGCTAGTTCGTATCCGGCGTCGGCGTGACGGACTACGCCCATGCCTGAGTCGGTGGTGAGGACGCAGCCTAGGCGCTCGCGCGCCTCGTCGCTGCCGTCGGCCACGACGACCATGCCGGCGTGCAGACTGTAGCCGATGCCGACGCCGCCGCCGTGATGGAAGCTCACCCAGTGCGCACCCGCCGCGGTGTTCAGCAGCGCGTTGAGAATCGGCCAGTCGGCGATGGCGTCGCTGCCGTCGCGCATTGCCTCGGTTTCGCGATAGGGCGAGGCAACGCTGCCGGTGTCGAGATGGTCGCGGCCGATAACGATCGGCGCTTTGACCTCGCCCGAACGAACCAGCTCGTTGAAGGCCAGCCCGGCTTTGGCGCGATCGCCGTAACCGAGCCAGCAGATGCGCGCCGGCAAGCCTTGGTACGAGATGCGCTCTCGTGCCAACGTGATCCATCGTGCCAGCCCGGCGTCCTCGGGGAAGAGTTCGAGCAGCTTCTCGTCGCAGCGCGCGATGTCGCTCGGATCGCCGGAGAGCGCGGCAAACCGGAACGGGCCCGACCCGCGGCAGAACAACGGCCGAATAAAGGCCGGCACAAAACCCGGGAAAGCAAAGGCGCGGGCGAACCCGGCCCGCTCGGCCTGCGCGCGGATATTATTGCCGTAGTCAAACACCACGGCGCCGGCGTCGAGGTAGCGCACCATCGCCGCGACGTGGGCGCCGCAACTCTCCAGCGCGCGCCGCTCGTACTCGCTGGGATCGCGGCGGCGGAGATCGGCCGCCTCGCTCAGCGTAAGACCGGCAGGCACGTAACCGTCGAGAAGATCGTGGGCCGAGGTTTGATCGGTGACGGCGTCGGGCCGGAAGCCAGCGTCGTAGAGCTCGGGAAACTCGACGGCGGCGTTGCCTTCGTAGCCGATCGAGACGGCTTCACGCGCGCAACGCGCTCGTTCCACTTCGCGCAGCGCATCTTCGCGCGAATCGACTAAACGGTCGAGATAGCGCAGGTCTCGCCGGCGCTCGAGCCTGGTGCGATCCACGTCGACGATCAGGCAGATGCCACCGTTCATCGTTACCGCCAGCGGCTGCGCCCCACCCATTCCGCCGACGCCCGCCGTCAGAGTAACGCGGCCCTCGAGCGAGCCGCCGAAATGCCGGCGCGCCAGCTCGGCAAACGTCTCGTACGTTCCCTGGACGATGCCTTGCGTGCCGATGTAAATCCACGAACCCGCCGTCATCTGCCCGTACATCGTTAGGCCTTGCGCTTCCAGCTCGCGGAAGACGCTCCAGTCGGCCCATTTAGGAACGAGATTTGCGTTGGCGATCAGTACCCGCGGCGCGCGAGCGTGAGTCCGCCACACCGCCACCGGTTTACCGCTCTGCACGATGAGAGTCTCATCATTTCTCAAACGCCGAAGCGTGCGCACGATTGCCTCGAACGCTTCCCAAGAACGCGCCGCGCGCCCGTTTCCGCCGTAGACGACGAGATCCTCGGGACGTTCGGCCACCTCCGGGTCGAGGTTGTTCATCAACATGCGCAACGCCGCTTCTTGAGGCCAACCGAGGCACGACATCTCCGTGCCCCGCGGCGCCCGAACCGTACGCGCTCCTATCACCGCACTCATAGTCGGGAGGGTTCGCCGCCGGAGGTGCGACTCCGCGCCGCGAAAGACGGCTGATGCTACGCCTTCGGAATTATTGGTCTTTTGCTGTTAGCTTGGTGCTGGCGTTCGTTTGCGGGCAAACGTCGCCGGCCGGCACGACCGGTTCGATTACCGGAGTTGTGTCTAGTACGACCGGGGGCCCAGTCGCCGGCGCCCGCGTCGAAGCCGTAAGCCCGTCGCAGACGGCCACCGTCACCACCGACGCCTCGGGACGCTTCTCGATGCTCTCGCTGGCGCCCTACACATACACGATCACGGCGATCAAGACTGGCTTTGAAACCTCGGC
>CAZMPP010000115.1:0-8283 GCA_964568035.1 uncultured bacterium | reverse complement strand
CGTTCCGCGGCGCCGGTACACGACCGCGATACACGAGGATAATCGCGTTGACCCCGACGACACGTACTTGCTCGACAATGTCGCTCGCTTCGTTGGCCAGCGCCTGGCGGCGGTTGTGGCCGAAAGCGAAGGCGCTGCCGAGGAGGGCTGCCGCAAGATCAAAATCGAGTACGAGTTGCTGCAGCCGGTATTTGATCCGGAGCAAGCGATGGAGCCCGGTGCGCCGGTGCTGCACGACTTGGGCGGCGACTCGCACATCCTTCACCCTGAGAAGAATGTCTTTTTGGAGTTGCATGGCGAGGTTGGGGACGTCGCTGCCGGGTTTGCCGAGGCGGATGCGGTGTACGAGGAGACGTACGATGCGCCCCGCCAGCAACACGTACACCTGGAAACGATGCAGTCAATTGCCTGGCGCGCCGAGGATGGACGGCTGCACGTACGGACCAGCGCTCAGGGGCCGTTCATCGTCAAGGGGAAGCTCTGCTATCTGTTTGGGATTATGCCGGCGGATCTGCACGTTTTTACCGAGCGCGTCGGCGGTGGGTTTGGCGGCAAGCAAGACATGATGAGCGAAGATCTGCCACTCTTCGCGGCGATCCAGACGGGCCGCCCGGTGAAATGGGAGTTTACGCGCGAGGAACAGTTCATAGGGGCGACGACGCGTCATCCGATGCGCACGCACGTTAAGCTTGGTGCGAGGCAAGACGGCACGCTGACGGCGATCCAATTCCGCATCGTCTCCAACACGGGGGCCTACGGCAATCATGGTGGTGAAACGCTGGCGAATGCGATGTCCGGACCGTGGGCCTTGTATCGCTGCCCTAATAAGAAGGGTGACGGTTATGCGGTTTACACCAATCTGCAGTGCGGCGGCGGCTTTCGCGGTTATGGGACGACCCAGCCGACGTTTGCTATTGAGTCAGCGATTGATGAACTCGCGGCGTTGCTTGAGATCGACCCGATCGAGATGCGGCGGCGGAACGTGGTTGGCGCGGACGACGAGATGGAGTCGGTGCTGACGGAGCCTTCCGACCTTACCATGGGCAGCTATGGCTTGGATCAGTGCATTGATGCGGTGGAGGCGGCGCTGGCGAGTGGCCGTGGGTTGCCTAAACCTAACGGAGACGATTGGCTCTGCGGCAGCGGCGTCGCGCTGTCTATGCTCGATTGCGTGCCGCCGACCGAGCAGCGGTCGGGCTCGGAAGTTACCCTTCTGCCGAACGGAGGTTATCATTTTACCGTTGGGTCGGTGGAGATCGGGAATGGGTTGGTGACCGCGCAGCAGCAGGTTGTCGCGCAAGTGATGAGCTGCCCGACCGCCGCAGTTTCTTTTCTTAACGCGGATACGGATAAAACGCCTTATGACAGCGGGACTTTTGCAAGTGTCGGTATGATGGTGCCGACCAAGGCGGTGGAGCTCGCTGCCGTCGCCTTACGCGAGAAGCTTCTTGCGTTCGCTTCTCGGTGTTTTGGCGTTGATATGGGGTTGTGCCGCCTTGAGGCGGACGCCGTCGTTTGCGGGAAGCGGCGGGTTGCGTTAAGCGAGCTGCATGCTCGTTCGCTCAAAGAGGGGGAGCATCTTTCGGCGTTTCGTAAGGCGTATGGGGCGCCCCGGACGGTGTCATTTATGGCATACGGCGTTCGGCTAGCGGTGCATCGCGTGACGGGTGAGATTCGCATCCTCTTCAACATCGAGGCCGTCGATGCGGGCGTGGTGATGAATCCACATCAGCTGCGCGGGCAAGCCGTGGGTGGCGTTGTGCAGGGGATCGGGTATGCGCTTCAAGAGAAAATGGTTTATAACGATGCCGGCGCGGTTGTTAATCCGACGCTGCGTAACTATCGGATCCCGACGTTTGCCGATGCACCGGTTACCGAGGTTTTCTTCGCCGGTACGCACGATAAGATTGGACCGCTGGGTTCGAAGTCGATTGCGGAGAATACGATTAATCCCGTTGCTCCGGCGATCGGCAACGCGCTCAAGGATGCGACGGGCCTACGCTTTACGGGGCTGCCCTTTACTGAGGACCGGATCTTTGCGCGGCTCCAAGAGGCAGAGACGGCGCGAAGTTAGAGCAAGCGCCAGAAGATTGCGATCTCGATTGCATAGCAGGCGACGAGAATAACCGGCATGGCGCGCACCAGCGCCGGCGGTTGGCCTTCGGGGAAGAGCCACGGACGGAACGCACGGATTGCCAGCGGCATTAGCGGCCAGGTGGTAAGCGCGACGCTGATTGCGTTTCCGATAAACGTTGCCACCGACGGCGGCAATCCGCGAAGGTGCGGATTGAGAAACTTGAGCTCGAGCATTACTACAGGGAAGAGGGTGAGCAGCACCAGCGTCGCGGTTTTCCAGATGCTCGGTGGGCGACCCGTAGCTGGATCGGCGGCGACCCAGCCGGGGAACGACGTGTCGACGCGCTGCGCTTCGAAGCCGACGATGAGCGGCTCTGCCTCTTTGAGCAGCTCGGCGCGCTGCGGCGACGTCATCCACGCGTTGAGGTGACCGACCGAGTCGAAGCGCAGTACCGTCGTCCATCCGAGTTCCTTTTGGTGCGGCGGCTGCACGAAGGAACCGATGTAGCCGGGGAAGGTCTCCTGAACTTTTTGAATGCGCGCGGCGAACCTGCGGTAATCGTCTTCGCTTCCGGCTTTTATCTTGGTGATGATGACTTCGGTTGCGCTGTGTTGGATGTAGTACTCGATTGCGGCGCGGCCGGTGAGCTGCATCAGCAGGCCGCCTTCGACGAGCGGTTTAGCTTCGTCGATCAGGTTTTGATTATCCTCGCTATGGCGCCAGACGCGCGCGGCGTCGACGGTGGCGAAACGCGCGACGGCGGCAGTCTCATCTTGGTCGGGCGTGGGTGGGAGCAATTCGAAACTTTCGCTGCCGGGCGACTCCAGCATCGCGCTTTGCCAGCGGCCGCACCACGCGCGAAACGCCCTTTCCTCGCCCGCTTTTACGCGCGCGCAAAGGACGATCGTTGCTTCGAGGCCCGCGGGCGTATCAGCCACGATGCGGAAAGACAGAACGACGAGCGTGGTAAGCGCTCGTTGTGTTGTGGGCCATCGATTGTCCGCTTCGCTTTGTCTTCACGGCGGCCTGCCTTTGAGGGGAATGCACTGTCGGTGTGAGGGGTGTCGGCAGCGTTGTCGTGAATGGTTCCTCTTCAGGAGGAAACGATGAAAAGCTTTCGCGGGTTATTTGGAATTTTCTTTATGTCGGTAGCTCTTTCGGCGTGCGGCAATGGCGGCGTGGGCGCGCTTACTCCATCTGCGGGCAACCTGGGCGCGGCGAGGACGTTTGCCACGGGTACGGCGGTTCGCTCTGGGCACTCGGGGTATCAACAGCTCTACGCGTTTAAGGGGACCCCGGATGGCGCGACGCCGTTTTCAAATGTCGTCGCGGTGAATGGTAAGCTTTACGGCACGACGTTGAATGGGTCGAAGAATTATTGTTCGGCGAGCTGCGGTGGGAACTATTGTTACCTTGGCTGCGGCACGATCTTTTCGGTGACCACTTCCGGTAAAGAGGACGTCGTTTACAACTTTCAGGGGAACTTCGGCAGTGCGCACGATGGTTCGTGGCCATTCGATTCTTTGATCGCGATCAATGGAAAGATGTACGGCACGGCGGCTAGCGCGGGCGCGCATAATGAAGGCGTCGTCTTTCAGGTAACGCCGAGCGGTTCCGAACAGGTGTTGTATAGCTTTGCTGGTGGGAGCGACGGGGGAATTCCCGAGGCGGCGCTTACGCCTAAGGGCACGACGCTATACGGCACGACGCTTTATGGCGGCGGCAACGGATGCGGCGGCAGTGGTTGCGGCACGGTATTCTCGGTTACTACTTCCGGGAGCGAGAAAGTGCTGTATAGTTTTGCCGGCGGGACGGATGGTAAGACGCCGTATGCGGGCGTTGCGCTGTCGGGCACTATGCTGTATGGGACGACGACGTTTGGCGGCTCGGGGTGTGGCACCGGCGGATGTGGTACGGTGTTTAAGATGAAGCGGTCCGGCAAGGGGCATCAGGTGCTTTACAAGTTTGCGGGGAACGCGGATGGGGCTTATCCCAACGGTCTTACCGAGGTGAACGGCCTGCTCTACGGCACGACCGAAGGCGGCGGGACGTACAACTCCGGTACGATTTTTTCGATCACGCCGTCGGGTACGAAGACGACGCTCTACTCGTTCAAAGACATTCCCGACGGCAATCTTCCGGCGGCGAACCTCCTCTCTCACAAGGGGAGTTTGTACGGCACGACAGTGGGCGGTGGAACCGCGGGGCTCGGTACCGTCTTCAAGTTTACGCCACCCGCAACGGAGACGGTCCTTTACAGCTTCCTCGGCGGCACCGACGGCAACGACGCGCAGGGCCCGGTGACGCTGTATAAAGGTTGGCTTTACGGCACGACACACGGCGGCGGCGGCACGGGCTGCAGCAGCGGCGGCGGCTGCGGCACGATCTTCCGGGTGAAGCCGTAGCGTTGGTTGTTTCGTCCTCGCCTTGGTGTGTTGCAGTGGGGTCGGGTGGGTAAAGGGGTTGCATGACGACGCCTTATCCCGACGACCCCGGCATAGATCCGGATAAAACCGAGGAGAGCCCAGTGCCCGATCGCGACAACAACGAAGATGCTCCGGACGATGACGACGATGACGACGATGGAGAGGATGACGACGGAGAAAAGTAACCTCTAGCCGATAGCCCAAAAGAGAGCGCCCGCTGCCGACTAACGGGCGCTCTTCTTGCTTCTCCTTGACGGGAACGAGCGCTGAGATGCGAACGTTAGTCGGGTAGCGAGGAGGCGGTGTGATAAGATCGCGTTGGGGCGTCGTAGTTGGCTTATTGGTGGCGACGTTCACTTTTGCCGGGTGCGGTGGGCGTGGCGCTTCGGGCGGCGCGATCCCGGGCGCGATTCCCGGCGCACCGGACCGACCATCGTTCGGGCCGAGCGGCGATTTGATTTACGCGGCCAAACGCAATGTCGTTTACCTCTTTACCTATCCGGCGGGAAAGCACGTCGCCCAATTCGTACCGCCAAACGCGGTCGACATTCGAGGGCTGTGTTCGGATACGAGCGGAAACGTTTTTGTTGCCGCTAACGGTTCTGTTCACGGCAGCGGTGTGGTTTATGAGTATGCGCATGGAAGTACGTCGCCAACCAGAACTCTTAGTCTTACATCCGGGTTCGACGTAACAGGGTGCGCGGTTGATCCGCAGAGTGCGGTTATTGCGGTCGCGTTGAATGAGAAGACTCAGGGTCAAATTGCTTTGTACTCGAACCCCAGCGGCGATCCGCATTTTACCAATATCAGCCCATATCGGGCGACGAGCCTTACCTATAAGGACTCGACAGATATCATTGCTTGGACCGACACCGGTTTAATCTTAATTAAATGGAAGCTTGGAGACGGTTGGCGGGCGGGGCCGATCTATATTCCGCGAAAGACCAAGAACCACGGTCGCTATGTTCAGTGGACGGGAAAGCGGCTCGCACTTCTAATCCGCTCTCCAGCGATAAAGTCGCGGATAAGGCGACTCCGAGTCGTCGGTGAGGGCGCCACGATAAGCGGGACGACGACGTTCAAAGATCTCGGGCGCGGTTCAGGAATCGGTTTCTGCGTTCAAGGCTCTCGGATTCTCCTGCCGATGGGCGAGGCGAAAAACAAGAGCAGCATCGGCATCTATCCTTACCCAGCCGGAGGCGAGCCCGAAACCGTCATTAAAGGATACGATGCCGACTTACTGACCGTCTCGGTTTCTTCTTCTCGTACTCGCTCTCTTCGTTAGGTGCGACTGCCGGTGTCTAAGTCGCTGGGGACGGTGAGCGTTGCGCGGCGAGCTGCGCGTAGCGCGCGCGGGCGCGTTGCGCCTCGACGTGATCGTAGGCTCGAGCCGCTTCCCGCGCGAGCTCTTCGAGCAGCTCGACTTCTTCGGGGTCGAGCTGCGCACCGTTGGAGTGTGCACCGTAGAGCGTAAAGCTGACGAGTTCGTGACGAACCGTTACAGGGATTGCCAGTGCGTAGATCGCGGCATTTTGCGGGTCGAGGTGCGAGCGCACGTCGTCGAGCCACACAATCTTCTCCTCGGCGAGCAGCATGCGCACCAAAAGGTCGTTTGCGTTGAATCCGGGTGGGGCGATCGTCGTTTGGCTCGCGGTTGCCACGCCTTCGAAACGCGCACCGTCCTGGGAGCGGCGGTACAACGCCGCCGCCGATAGTTGTAGGGAGTCCACAGGAATCTGAACGAGTCCGTCAACGATCGCGTCCTCGTCGGTTGCGTACGGCAACGCCGATGCGGCAAGGCGCAGGTGTCGCTCGGCGAGCCGGCGCCTCCGAAAGAAGAGCGATTCGACGAGTCCTTCGACTCGGCGGTTGATTCGATCGAGAAGAAAGCCGACAGCGATGGTCGCCAGCAGTTCGACGCCGATAGCGAACCTTCCAATCGCTACCACGCGCGCGAAGAACCAGTCGAGGAGCGAGACGAAAGCAATGACGCCAACTGAGATGACGCCGAAGACGAGGGCTCGGTTCAGGACAAAGTTGACGTCGAGCACGCGCAATCTGAAGACCGCGTAGGCGATGCAGATCGGCATGAGCACGACCGCGAAACCGATTACCTGCCCGACGGCGAAGGGCACGCCCGGTACGTAGTAAACCGCGTACGCGACGAACGATACGAGTGTGCCGAGTGCTACGAAAGCAAAGCGTTGCCGGTCGCTGGGTGTCGCGGTGGCGAAATTCTTCGCTAGAATCAGGCCGGCGAGGGCAAAGGCGCCGAGTGGAATTATCGTGCTCGGAATTGTGTCCCATGAGGGGATCGACTGCGAGGTCGAGTAAGCGCGCCACTCAATTACATATAAGACATACGCGAGAGCGAGAAAGGTCCACACGAAAGGATCGATGCGGCGGCGCCATCCGAGGACGTCGCCGTTGGGGAACCGCAAGACGAAGGGCAGTAGCGGGAGGACGCTCCACGGGCCAAAAACGGTGCTGAGCACGAACGAAAGTCCGACATATGCGTTCGGGGAGAGCACGTGCGACCAATACATGAAGGGGGGGCCCGTTCCGAAATAGCCGACGGCAAAAACGTAAAACGACCACGACATGATAGATGGGCGCAAGAACACGAGCAGGAAGGCGACGACGAGAAAGACAGTCGGCGGGATGTAAGCGAGCACTCCAGCAATTCGCTGCAGCAATCCGAAGTTAGGGTTCGATCGCGCGGTCAGGGTGACGACGTAGGTCGTCGTGCCGCGCTCGAAGGTTAGCCGCTCGAGTTCGCCTGGGTACGGCGACCGAATACGCGACGCGGTTTCGAAATTTCCGTCGTTCGCCAAACGATCGCCGGGACGTACCCCGGCGCGATCGGCCGGCGAGCCGCGATCTATCGCGACGACGGCCGATTCGCGAGCCGGCAGAGTAATTCCAAACGAGCCTTCGCCCCAGTTCTCGGCAAAATCGACGTGCCCGATCGGCACGTAGTAAAGGACGACGACAAGGAGCGTCACGAGGGCCAAGGCGCCTTGCCCGAGCGCTTTACGCATTACTAGCACATCTTCTGCAGTACATCACACCGGTACCCCTCGGGGGATGCCTTCGGTGGGATTGGCTTGCCCCGATACTGTAGAGTTCTTTCTCGAAATGTTGGTTGCACTTTCCGGAAGGTATATCGTGGCTGCAGGTCAAGCGTCGAATAGAATGGGTCGGATCGTACCCGCGGCGCGCATCGTTGCGCTCGTTCTGCTAGGATTCTTTTTCATAGTGGCGGGCACAAATCACTTCGCCCATCCCAGCGTTTACGTGCGGATAGTTCCACCTTGGCTTCCCGCACCAGCCTTGCTCGTTAAGATCAGTGGGGTATGCGAAATCCTCGGCGGAATCGGGGTCCTCATAACAAAAACTCGACGTTTGAGCGGCATGGGGCTCATCGCGCTTCTAGTTGCCGTCTTTCCGGCAAACGTGCAAATGGCTCAGCACCCCGAGCTCTATAGAGATATCGCTGCGGCACCGGCATTTTACGCCCGTCTTCCACTGCAGCTTGTCGTTATCGCTTGGGTCTGGTGGACTTGCATTACTCCGGCTTCGAGCAGGAACGGCGTAAGTTAAGACACGATACGTGTACGATGCCGTTCCTGCTGGCATTACTCGCATTCTTCCTCTCCATTTGGATTGTGATTCCCGGGCCGGTCGTTCCGCTGTTCGTTCTGACGGTTGCAGGTACAGAACTCTGGCAGGTTTTGACGTTTGTCGACGCGGTCGTGTTGCTTGTTGGGCTGCGCTCAC
>CAZMPP010000114.1:0-8319 GCA_964568035.1 uncultured bacterium | reverse complement strand
CGGCAACGAGCGAGAAGTCGCGAGTCTGCGTCGCACCGCGCGTGCTGTAAACGGTTTCGAAGAGCAATTCTCCGCGCTCTCGGACGCCGAGCTGCAAGCCAAAACACCGGAGTTCAGGCAGCGTCTCGAGCAGGGCGAGTCGCTCGATGCAATGTTGCCCGAAGTCTTCGCCGTGGTGCGCGAAGCCGGCAAACGCACCGTTGGGATGCGTCACTTCGACGTGCAGATCATGGGCGGACAGGTGCTCTACGAAGGGCGCATCGCCGAGATGAAAACCGGCGAAGGCAAGACGCTGGTCGCCACGCTGCCCGTTTACGCGCGCGCGCTCGAAGGGCGCGGCGTGCATGTGGTTACCGTCAACGATTATCTCGCCCGCCGCGACGCGGAGTGGATGGGGCCGATCTATCAGTTCCTCGGCTTGACGATCGGTATCATTCAGCACGGACTCGATCCGGCGCAACGGCGGGAAGCCTATAACTGCGACGTCACCTACGTCACCAATAACGAAGTGGGCTTCGACTATCTGCGCGACAACATGGCCTGGCAGGTAGAAGATTTGGTGCAGCGCGAGCTCTATTTCGCGCTGGTCGACGAAGTCGACTCGATCTTGGTCGATGAGGCGCGCACACCGCTGATCATCAGCGGGCCGTCGCAAGAGGCGACCGAGCTGTACGAGAAGTTCGCTCAGATTCTGCCTCGACTGAAGAAGGGTGAGGACTTCACCGTTGACGAGAAGGGGCACGCCGTTCCGATTACTGAAGCGGGCGTTGCACGCGTCGAGAAGATGCTCGGCGTCACCAACCTTTACGACCAGCGCAACATTGAGCTAACCCACCAGCTCAACGCCGCGCTCAAGGCGTGGAATCTCTTCCACAAAGACCAGCAGTACATCATCAAGGACGGTGAGATCATCATCGTCGACGAATTCACCGGGCGATTGATGTACGGCCGGCGCTACTCCGACGGCATTCATCAGGCGATCGAAGCCAAGGAAGGCATCAAGGTACGCGGCGAGGATCAGACGCTGGCCACGATCACCTTCCAAAATCTCTTCCGGCTCTACGATCACCTTGCCGGCATGACCGGCACGGCCAAGACCGAGGAACGCGAGTTCCGCGACATTTACGGTCTCGACGTGGTCGTCTGTCCGACGAACATGCCGATGGTTCGTAAGGACAACGCCGACATCGTTTATAAGAGCGAGCGCGCCAAGTTCGAGGCGGTCGTCGACGAAATCATCCGCGAGCATCAAAAGGGACGCCCGGTGCTCGTCGGCACTCGCTCGATCGAAAAGAGCGAGTTGCTGGCGGCGATGCTGCGCCGCAAGGGCGTGGAGTGCAACGTCCTCAACGCCAAGTATCACGAGCAAGAGGCCGAGATCATCAAGGATGCCGGGCAAGAAGCCCAGGTGACGATAGCCACCAACATGGCTGGTCGCGGTACCGATATCAAGCTTGGAGCAACCGTTCCTAAGAACGGAGGCCTGCACATTATCGGGACCGAGCGGCATGAGTCGCGGCGGATCGATAACCAGCTGCGCGGCCGTTCCGGTCGCCAAGGCGATCCGGGTTCTTCGCGCTTCTATGTTTCGCTGGAAGACGAAGTGATGCGCCTCTTCGGCGGCGAGCGTATGACCAACATTATGGAGCGCGTCGGCTTTACCGACGAGCAGCCGATCGAATCGGGCTTGGTCAGCAAGTCGATTGCGCGGGCGCAGAGCAAGGTCGAGAACCACAACTACGAGATTCGCAAGCACGTTCTCGAGTATGACGACGTCATGAACAAGCAGCGCACGGTGATTTACGGCGATCGCCGCGCGATCTTGGAAGGCACGTTCGATTCGCGGACCTTCATGACGCAGACGCTCGAAGCTAAAGTAGACGAGACCGTCGAAGAGAACGCGCCCGAGAACGCCCACCCCAGCGAGTGGGATCTCGAAGAGATGCTCAATGCGTTGGATTTGATCTTCCCGGTGAAGCGTGAGGTGAAGGTCGAGGATTTAGCCGGTAAGGATCGCGAGGAGATTCGCCGCCTGCTGCGGACCAAAGCGCAAGAGGCATACGAAACGAAGGAACGCGAGGTAACGCCGGAGATTCTGCGCGTCGTCGAGCAGCGCTATTTATTGCTGCCGATCATCGACCGGCAGTGGGTCGATCACCTGTGGGTGATGGATCACCTCAAGACCGGCATCGGCCTGCGCGGCTACGGGCAAAAAGATCCGCGCGTGGAGTATGAGAAGGAAGCCTACGAAATCTTCGAGTCGCTGAAGAATAATATTGCGGAAGAAGCGATTCAAGGCGTGTTCCGGGTCGTCATCGAGCAGGGGCCACCGCCGCAAGAGCTTTCGCCGTATGCGCCGGGGGGACCACAGTTCGAGCCGATTCCATCGGGGCAGATGGTTCCGCAGCCGGTTGCCGCCGGTCGCGTCCCCGAACAGGAAGTGGAACAGCTCCTCGGCCCGGCACCTGGCGCCGGCCGTCGCGTGCAGCAGCTGCACACCAACAAAGACGACGAAGAACCCGCCAAGCCGGTTCATCGCGATCAACCGAAAGTTGGTCGCAACGAACTGTGCCCCTGCGGCAGCGGCAAGAAATTTAAACGCTGCCACGGCACTGCAGCGTAACGGGCATAGAGGAACGACCGCAAAACCGGGCCCCTCCTCGCTACGGCAGCGGATTCTCGCCTCGCGCGAAAAAGCCCGTAAAATAAGGGTTTTTCGCATCGCCTCTCGATCCACGTCCCGCGTGCAAAGTTTGCAGCGCCGTTTGCAAATCGCGTGACACGCTGAACAAGCCTTATGGGATAAGGGTTTTAACGCGTCTCCGAGATGCATGGCCGAGCGGGGTCCATCGCTAGTGCCCATCTGCGATTTCTAAGCAATAGATTGTTTCGCACAATGAAGATGACTCAGAATTCGGCCTGAGTATTCCACTATTACTCGGAAAGAAACGCTCGATAGTTGTCAAAACCTTGGAGCCTTCCGTTGGTGCTCAGGATGCCTTGCCTAACGTCGCTTGCTGCAGAAGGATTCCCAAGCACTTCGAGGACCATACCTAGTAACTGAACTCCGCTCATTAGGCAGTGTTCACGCTGCACGGAGTATCGGAGCATTTGCTCTGGGAAGACTGGTTGAGTTCTTTCGTGTAACGGCTTATCCCGAAACGCGTTACCTACAAGGACACCCTTAGGCCTTCGCCTCGCGCGCGGTTCACGGCAGCGCTACGGCGCGGATCGTTGCCTGCTGCGGTTTGCGCTGCGAGCGCCTTTCGTGCGGCTGCGATCGCACGGAGGCCTCGCGTCGCGCCTTGGGCATGCACGCATCGCAGTGCTATGAAGATGCGTGGAGCCCTTAAGGCGTTCTCAGTCGCTAGCTACGGGGACCGTCGCGCCCGTCCCGATCGGCGGCCGCCCTAATCAAGCCTTCCGAGTGGAGATGCTGTCGTTACCGACGTAGATTCGCTAAAATCAGAAAATCGCCGGCAACGCCATTACCGTGCCGCTCCGCCGACGCCGCTGGTGATCGCGTGGGCGTATTTCCGCACCAGGTTGGTGCCCGCGATCTGATCGAAAATCCACAGCCAGCCGCCGGTGATGCCGCATTGCGTATGCCAGTTCTTCATCGCCGTCTTTGCCTGCGCCGGCGTCAGATAGGGTGGCGCCGAGGGTTGGTCCGATACCCCGGGATAAACCGGCACGCTGCCAAAGTTCCAGCCCGAGCAGGGACTGTTGCCTTCTCCCCCAGCATAGGTCTGCAAATGAATGCCATCCACGGTGCCGACGCGCTTTTTGTTAATTTGCGACACCACCGACGTCCAGTAATCGGAGTTGGCATAGGGATCCATGGTGACCTTGTAGCCAAGCTTCCCCAGCATCACCGCGAATTTGATCGTTGAAGACGAATCATACCCGTTCTCGTCATCGAAATCGATCGCGTCGAGCGGCAGCGCTGCCTTCAGCGCGGCGAAATCCTTATAGAGAATGCTGTGTGGTCCGGTTCCCTGCGAATCGACCAGCGCTTTGATATTCTCCCAGTCGCCGTAGTTGGACGACCCGATGCTAAGGGTGACGCGCTTGACTGTGCCTCGCTTGATCGTTTTCAGATCGGCGGGGAAATAGGGGTATGTTTCATTCCCAATATAGTCGCCATCCGATGTCAGCGGAAATTCGCCATTAAAATTCAAATCGCCGGTGCTGTCGACCTCGACGCTCCAGACGATCAGTTCATTGAACCCTGAATGCTTGAGTTGCTTGATATTTTTCAGGATGTGCTTGTAAACCGGCCCTCCGCCCAGAACGCCGACGTAGCCTGTCGGTGCAGTGGCCGTCAACACGCTCTGCGCAGTGCTCTGCTGAAACGAGCCCGACGGCGCTAGTCGTGACTGGGCCCCACCGCCGCACGCTGCGAGCATTGCCACGCAAATGGCAAGCGCGTGTCGCCCGAAGTCTGAAGTTCTCATGTGCTGTGCCCCTTAAGCGTGAACGCATCGACGGTCAGCTGTGCATCCCCGTCGCACTCGGTTTTATTTTCGACAAGGCGCCTCGCGGAGCCCTACACGCCTGGATTCGATCACCTATTGCAGCTTGATTAATGCCGCCAACACATCCCAATGTCGCGGAAGCGGCACTCTCGCCCCGGCGCGAATACGCGAGCAGGCGGCAAGCGATAAGCCCGGTCGCGGCCGCGATCTCAGCAAGCGTAAACGCGTCGAGCTTTGGTGCAATCTCGCGCTTGAACCACGCCTCATCGCGCTCGCCGGGATGCTCGCGCGCCCAGCGCGGCTTCGTAGATGCGCTGTACGGCGCGCTTGGGGTGCAACGCCAGCATACGGAGCAATGGGGCCATGAGTTTGTCGTAGACCCGCTGCTCGGCAACCTCCCGGTGGTACCCCAGCGCGGTGAATCGCACATCCACGTAACCCAGCAGCTGCGCACCGCGTCGCACGTCGCCGTCGAGCCCCGAGAGCAGCGCGAGGTGCTGCAAAGCAACAGCAATGCATAGCTCTCCGCGTGTTTGCCGTGCCAAGCGCAGTCCCTCGAGTGCTGAGTCGCGACCTCTGCTGAGGTCGCCAATCGCGATGCAATACCCGGCAATGTTTGTGTGCGCTTCGGCAACCAGCGCTGGGTTCATTCCGCGCATTAAGATCTCGAGCCCTTCGCTCGCGGCGCGCAGCGCATGCTCCGGACGTCCATCGGAAAACTCCAGGGTCGAAAGATTGAACAGCGAGATTGCGACCCCCGCCTCGTTCCCAAGTGCCTTGAGCGCCGGTAACGCCTGCTTGTAGAGTTTTCGCGCCACGCGAACATCGCCGCGCTGCACTTCGATGGTCGCCTGCACGTCGAGAGAGTTTGTCGCGTTCACGGTGTCTCCAAGCGCGCGTGCCGCCGACTGCGCATGCTCGATCGTCGCCTTTGCCTCGTCAATCTGCCCCATCTGAGCAAGTGCAAATGCCAGGATTGACTGCGCGCGAGCCGTCCCGCGCTCATCGTTCGCCGACTCATACAACCGCATCGCCCGTTTGGCCGCGTCGTGGCTGCTTCGGGCAGATGAAAGAGTGCTCAGCGCATGCCATAGGCGCGCCGCGATGTGCAGTTGTTCGGCCTCGTTCAAACACTCGAGCGCAAGTGAGATCCAGTAGCGTCCCTCGGCGGCAAGGCCAGCGCCGAGCCAAAGGTAGCACAACGCGCCGCCAATGGCTCCTCCCAGCGCGACGTCGTTGCCGCGCTTGAGCGCCCAGTCCAGCGCCGCCCGGTCGTTGTCGATCTCCTGCTCGGCGGCGGCAACCCATGCAAAGATCGAGCCCGTGCCGTAGCGTTCGTCGGCGGCGAGAGCTTGATCGCGAAAATACTCGGCGTGGCGCCGAGTCAGTCGTTCTTGTTCGCCGGATGCCGTCAGCTTTTCCAACGCATACGCGCGCGTGGTTTCCAGCAGATGGTAGCGTTCTTGCTCACCGGACGTATCGGCCACGACCAGCGACTTATCGGTCAGCGATGAGAGCAAATCGAGTATGTCGATTTCGTCGAGGGCCTCATCGCCGCAAATGCTGGTCGCAGCATCCAAGCCGAAGCTGCCTGCATAGACACCCAGACGCGCGAACAGCCGCTGTTCTCGCGGCGTGAGCAGGTCGTAGCTCCAGTCAATCGCCGCGCGGAGGGTCTGCTGGCGCGGAAGCACGTCGCGTCCGCCGCCGGCGAGAATTTTAAAGCGTTCGTTGAGACGCTGCGCGAGGTTGGGGATACTCAAGACCTTCACGCGAGCAGCTGCCAGCTCAATCGCCAGCGGAATGCCATCGAGGCGCTGACCGATGTCGGCGACGATTGACGCGTTCTCATCAGTCAGCACAAACGTACGGCTGGCGGCCCGTGCGCGTTCGACGAAAAGCGCGACGCTGGTTGGAACGTCCAGCGTTGGCACGTGGTACGTCGCTTCGCCCGCAACTCCCAAAGCTTGGCGGCTCGATGCCAGCACCTTAACCTTGGGTGCGGCGTGCAAGATTGTCGAGATCACATGCGCGGCCGGCTCGATCAAATGCTCGCAGTTGTCGAAGACCAGCAGGCACTCTTTACTTTTGAGCGCGCGCGCGAGGTCTTCAACGAGGTCGCCTTCGGATGGGAGCCTGATGCCCAGCGCCGACGCGACCGTAGTGGCAATAAAGTCGCCTTGAGAAAGCGGTGCGAGCTCGAGGAACCATACGCCGTCGCGGAAGCCGTCGATGCGATCGGCGGCCACGTGTAAAGATAGACGCGTCTTGCCCACGCCGCCCGAGCCGACGAGCGTGACCAAACGGTGCTGGTCGATCAGCGCAGTGATCTCGACGATTTCCGCCTCGCGACCGATGAAGGATGAAACCTGTGCCGACAAATTATTGGAGAGATGTTCGAGGGAACGCAGCGGGGGGAAATCGGCGGACAGACAAGGTGCCAGCAGTTGGTGGATGCGCTCGGGCTGCGCGAGATCTTTGAGCTGGTGTTCCCCGAGGTTGCGCAAGCTGCACCCCGGAGGCAGCTCAGGGCCGATCAACTCGGTGCAGGCGCCCGAGAGGAGAACTTGGCCGCCGTTGCCGACCCCCAGTAGCCGAGCAACGCGATTGACCGCTGGGCCGAAGTAGTCACCGTCGCGTTCGCCGACGTCGCCTGTGTGCAGTGCCATGCGCACACGCAGGCCTTCAACCGCTGAGAAGTCTTCGCCGACCAGCGCGCGCTGCGCGTCGAGTGCGGCAGCGAGCGCATCGAGCGGCGTTGCAAAGGCAGAGCAAAACGCGTCGCCCATCGTTTTGAAGATGTACGCGCCGCGGGCTTCCATCGCTGCGCGCATCAGCGCGTCGTGGCGCGCGAGTGCCGCGGCCATCGCATCGCGGTCACGTTCCCAGCGCACGGTGCTGCCTTCGATATCCGAAAACAGGAAGGTTACCGTGCCGGTCGGACGCGACGGAGCCGGCGGGTCTGAATCCAGCTGGGTCGCCATGGGGTTGCGCGTTTCGTGTATAGCGGCGTTCCCCTCCGAGCAGCTGCTTCAGCGCCTGCCAATGCCGCGGATGCGGTATCCTCGCGCCAGCCCGGAAGCGCGAGCAGGCCGCAAGGGAAAGACCCGTAGCCTTGCCGATCTCGGCGAGCGTGAAGGCGTCGAGTTTCAGCAATACCTCGCGCTCGAACCACGCCTCGTCGCGCTGGCACGGATGCTCGCGCGCCCAGCTGCGATTACAGCGCTTCAAAGGTTTGTCAGCCGGAAGCAAAGACGCGGAGAATCGGATTGAAGCGAACGGCGACCATGGCCGACATGTAAAGCGCCTTGCGAACGCGAGCATTGCCCGCATTGCAAAGCCGGGTGTGCGCACGTGAATGGACGTTCCAGAGCGCCGCTCACGCGGCGAAAGTCCGCCAAAGGACCTGCGAGGTCTGATCGGTGAAACGGAAGGCGCGCTGACATCACTCGCAAGAGAAGCTGCGGGGTTGCTTAGATGGCGGCTTCAGTTAAGTGGGAGTCATGAACCACTTCGACGTGCTGTTGCATAGTGGTCGGTCGATGGCAACGCGTGGCTTTGGCTCCGAATCGTATTCGATGTTTCCGTTCTTGTTATTCCGGCGAGACGATTGGCCGAGGGTGAGATCGAGTTCATACAAGGTTCATTGCTCAAACAACGTCAGGAGCCACTTGCTCGGCAGATTTTAGAAGGAGCACGCAGTCTGAGCTTGAGCAATCCAAGAGGCTCATTAATTGTGGCAATGGTTGCAGTTGAAGTGGCATTGAAGAGCCTCAGTTCGCAAAATGTACCCGATGCTCGATGGTTGCTGACAAACATGCAATCACCACCAGTGGTAAGA
>CAZMPP010000113.1:0-8342 GCA_964568035.1 uncultured bacterium | reverse complement strand
AAGATTTAAAAACGGGACAACTCGTCGACGCGACGCCGTGGGCGCAACAAGTCGCTCTTCTCGCCGGCGTGGTCGTCGGCTCGCTCGTAATTCCGCCGATCCTCGATCTTCTCAATCGCGCGTATGGTTTTGCCGGCGCGCCGAATCTGCACGCTTTCGCACAGCCCCTTCCGGCGCCGCAAGCGACGCTGATTTCGGCGCTCGCTAAGGGCGTGATCAGCGGCGAGATCGACTGGCATCTTATCGGCATCGGCGCCGTCGTTGGCGCTCTCGTCGTTGCGGTTGACGAATCTCTGCGCGCGCGGCGCGTCTTTGCGCTACCGCCCCTCGCGGTTGGGCTCGGTATTTATCTGCCCGCTTCGACCACCGCTCCGGTCGTCGTCGGTGCGGTTGCCGGATGGGCCTATAATCGCTGGGCGGAGCGCAGCGCCGATCCGGCGCGGGCGAAACAGTTGGGGGTACTCGTCGCTTCGGGACTCATCGTCGGCGAGAGTCTGTTCGGCGTCGCGCTCGCCGCCCTTATCGTTTTCAGCGGCAAGGCCGAGCCGCTGGCGCTCGTCGGCGACGGCTTCGCTACCGCAGCCAACGTCCTGGGAACGATCACGTTTATTTTGGCGACAGCCGGCCTTTATCGATGGACGGGGCGCCTATCGGAACGTCGAGCGTAATCAGCGACGCGGCGTGCGGATCGCGCCGATAGGCCATATAGGCGATAGGGACGACGAACAGCGTTAGCAGCAGCGAGCTCGAGAGTCCACCGATCACCACGATGCCCAGCGCCTGACGGTACTGCGCGCCGATCGTATCTCCCAAGGCCAGCGGCAGCATGCCGGCGATCATCGCCGCCGTCGTCATCACGATCGGCCGAAAGCGCCGCCGCGCTGCAGCCAGCATCGCGCCGCGCACCGCGGTACCGCGGCGGACTTCGCGCTCGGCATATTCGACCAGGAGGATTCCATTTTTCGCGACTAATCCGACGAGCATTACGATGCCGAGCATCGAGTAAAGATTCAGTGGCTGGCTCGTTAGGAAGAGCGCGCCAAATGCACCGATCGATGCCAGCGGTACCGATAGCATGATCGCAAGCGGCAACGTGTAGCTGCGATAGAGCACGGCCAGGATTGCGTAGACGATAACCACCGAGAGCGCCAGAGTCGTACCGATCTTGCTAACGGTGTCGAGAAACTGTTCGACGTCGCCGCGCGCCTCGACGCGCGAGCCGCTTGGCAGAAAGTTCGGATCGCGCAGCTTGCGCGAGATGGGCCCGGTAACTAGGCCGATCGGAGCCGAGCCCTGCGTGTTGGCGGTCACGGTAACGATGCGCTCGCCGTTTTCGCGTTCGACGATGCGCGGTTCGGTCCGCTGGGCGATCGTTGCGACGTCGGCGAGGGGAACGAGGCCCGAACCGCTCGAGCGCACGGGTAATCGCAGGGCGCTTTCCAAGTCGCCTTCGGATTTGGCGCGCACGACGACATTTGTGATTCCCAGCGGCGTGCGAACCTTTGCGGCGATCTCGCCGCCCGTCGCGATCCGCGCGGTGCGTGCTGCGTCGTCGGCCGAGACACCGAGCAGCATCGCTTTCGCCGGATCGATCGCGACGTCCAAACGTGGTCCGACACCGGCATCGCTGCTGCGTACGTCGGCGGCATACGGATTAGCGCGCAATCCCGTGGCGAGCAGCGCCGCGGCAGCGTCGATTGCGCCGGGTTCGCCCGCGATCGTATAGCTGACCGGTGCCGTGCCGCCCATGCCGCGTCCGGCACCGGCAATGATTGCCTCCGGCGCGAGTGGCTGCATCGCGCGAATGCGATCGGTCACGGCATCACCCGACGCCGATGCGTCCTCCAGCATCGCGTCGATCTGCGCGACGTTACCGGCAAAGACGTCGGTAACGCCGTTGAAAGCTCGCCCGGCAGTGACGACGACGTGGCGAACACCTTGGTCGTTGAGCAGGCGGTCGGCGAAGCGCTGCGCGCGTGCCTGCGTGCGTTCCAGCGGCGTTCCGGGAGGAAACGTAAGCGATACCGACGCGCGGCCGTCGCTGACCGGCGGTGAAAACTCCGTGGCGATGCGCCCCGAGGCGAGCAGCGCGAGCGCGCCTATGCAACCGGCGATCGTCGTCGCAACGATGAGAGGCCGACGGTTCCAGGCTGCCGGAAGCCAGCGCTGCGCGTAGGCTTCTGCGAGTTGCGCCTCCCATCGCCACAGCGTCTCGATCGTTCGGCGCGCGCCGATGGCGACCGTCCGGGCCGTTTGCGTGCGCAGCATCCACGGCAAGATGCCGGCCTGTCGCGCGGCGTGTTTGCGAAATCGCCACCGCGCCGCCAAGAGCGGCGTGAGCGTAAACGAGACGAGCAGCGAAAACGAGGTCGCGAAAACGATCGTCAAGCCGAACTCGCGCATGAACTCGCCGACGACGCCACCCATGAAAGCGATCGGCGCAAAGACGGCTACGTCGACCAGCGTGATGGCAAAGGCAGCACCCCCCAGCTCGTTGCGTCCGGCAACGGCTGCGTCGTCACCATCGCGCCCCTGGCGCGCGTTGCTCTCGATCGCCTCGAGAATCACGATGGAGTCGTCGACCAGAATCCCGATGGTGAGCGAGAGTCCCATCAACGAAAGCACGTCGAGAGTAAATCCGGCGGCCCACATGGCCACGAGCGCCGCACAGAGCGAGGCCGGGATCGCGATTGCCGCGATGAGGGCGCTGCGCCAAACGCGCAGGAAAAAGAGGGTTACCAGTACGGTCAGCGCGACCCCCTCGGCGATGGTCTGAAAAACACCCTCCGTTGCCTCCACCGTTGACGGAGCGTCGCTGCGCAGCGGCGTAAATCGCACTAAGGGAAAACGAGCCGCAAGGCGGTCGATGGTTCGATCGATCGCCGAGATCGTTCGCAGCGAATCGGCGCCCGGCGCGCGCCCTACGGAAAGCACGATGCCGGGCGAACCGTCGATATTGACGAGCTCGTCTGGATCTTCGTAGCCGTCGCGCACGTTGGCTACGTCGTTGACGCGAACGGATCCGCCCGGCAGCCCGACCGGCAAGAGCGCCAGCGACGTTACCGTATCGGCTGACGAACGAACGCCGACGGTCGACTCGCTCAGCGCCGAACGCAGCCGTCCGCCCGGGAAGATGTCGTTGGCCGATTGCAGGGCGCGCAGCAGATCGAGTGGCGTGCCGCCGAGTTCGTAGAGTGCGCCGGTGCGCGGCTCGATGGTGAGTTGCGGCGTAACCTCACCCGAAATGCGAACCGTTCCGACGCCGGCGGTCGCGCGCAGGGCCGGCGTGATTCGATTGTCGACGATCTCGGCGATGGCGCGCGGGCCCAGCACCGCCGAACTCGCCGACGCTTCGAGAATCGGTGCCTGCGACGGATCGGCGTCGAGCACTGCCGGCGGCACGAGATCGGCCGGCATGTTGGGTCGCGCGGCGTCGACGGCCTGTTGCACGTTGACGCGATCGCCGTCGAGGTTGCTGCCGAATCGAAAGCGGACCTGTATCGATCCCAAACCTTCTTGCGCCGTCGCAAAGACGCGATCGATTTGCGGCACCGCATCGAGCCGGTCTTCGATAGGCATTAGCACCAGGCGCTCGATCTCGCCGGGTGCCGCTCCGGGATACGGTGCCGCAATGGCCACGACGGGAAACGCAACCGGCGGTAAGATGCTGCGGCCCATCCTAGCAAAGGCGAACGTTCCGAGCAATCCGACGAGCACGTAGAAGAGCGTGACGGCAACCGGGTTACGCAGTGAAAAGCGGGTCAGGAACATCGTACGTTCTCTTACCGGCTGCGTCCGGCCGTTGCTGCGCGCGGGGTCTTTCAATTACTGCACGCGGAAGTAATATCGGCGCCCCACGGTCTTACGGCGACGCCATCTGCCGCCTATCCTGAAACCATGAAATACTTGATGCATCGGCTTCTAACGCTACTGATGGCTTCGATGGCGGCTCCGGCAGGCGCGCAGATGGGGCCTCCCGCTACGCTGACGGCCCAACAGTTCGCTTCGACGGCGACCGGTCAAAGCGTCGTGCTAGCGGTCCGAATAAACGCTCGATCGCGTACGACGCTCGAGGCCGAGCTGCTCGATCATCTCGACGGCGAGCGTTATCGTGCGACCGGAAAACGCGTGACGCTTTACCTACCGGCCGAGACGACCTTCGTTATGGGGTCCGCGGCCGATGTAAAATCGGGCGCGGTGCTCGCCGTCTACGCGGTGACGACGACGGCGAATCATGCCGACGTCAAGAAAGTCGTCGTTATCACGCCCTACGCCTCGGTGAAGTGACGCTCGCCCTCGGCCCCGCAAGCGGCTGGACCGCGTTTGCACTGATCCCCGTTGCGGCCGTTGCGGGTTTGATTACGCGCCGCTTCCTGCGAGGCCGGTTTGCGTTGCGAATGCGTCCGCATTACACGATCGGCTATGCTGCGCTGGGGCTCGCGCTCGTGCACTTTAGCGCTTCAATGGGCGGAATGAGCGGAGCCGATGCGACCGGGATCTGGATGGCTTCGGCGGCACTCCTCGGCTTAGGCTGGCAGGCCGTGCTCGGCAGCAACCTTCAATCGCCCGGCGACTTTCGCCGGCCGTTGCGGCGCTGGCATCTCCTGACGTTTGGAGCCGTCGTCATTCTCATCGCCGGTCACGTAATTCTCGACCGGTAGGGCGCTACGACCGGGTTTACATCTTGCGGGAGGCGTCGACGACCGGACCGTCGTCGAGCACCCAGGTTGGTTCCCAACGCAGGTCCTCCAAAAGCGCGATTGCCTTGCCGAGATAACTCCGTTCGGAACGCAGGCGGTGCAGCGCGTACGAGGCGCTGAGGTAGGCTGCGCCCGCGCGATCCTTGATGTCTCCGCGCAAACGGGAGAGCCTGCGCTCGTGCGCGGCGACGTTCTCGGCACGTTGAGTCAGAAGCGCGACGGCACGCTCGCGCGAAAGTTGCCCGAGAAGCACCAGCGCCGTCTCCAATGCCGCGTGCTCTGCTTGCACGTCGAGCATGACGGCGGTGAGCAGCTCGATAAAACGGCATTCGCCCGCCGGCGAGAGCCGGTAGACGCTCTTCGATCGATGCGGACCGCGCTTGGCTGCGGCATCTTCGAACTCCAGCAGCCCCGCCTCTGCGAGCCGCTCGACGAGAGCGTAGAGATTACCGCGCTTGAAGCTTCGATAGAGCGGTGAGTGTTCGCGCATCGCCTTGTCGAGCGCGTATGCCGACGCGGGCCTGCGCCGCAACACGCCGAGGACGAAAAGCTCCCGTTGGGGCTCGGTTGCGTTCATCGGCCTGGCGCGTGAGTTTCGGCGTATCGCTTGAGACAGTCGAGCGTCCTGACGTTCTCTTTGCGAAACGCTTGCAGGAGCAAAGCCCGCAGCAATCCGCGCAATCCCCGCAGGTTGATCGTGAGGTCGAGTTCGCGCCGGACGAACGTGCCGCCGTCGCGTGAATCAAACGAGTAATGGATAGCGGCTTCAACGTCGGTACTGACCGCTTGCCGAATTTGGACGGTGTGGCGAAATCCGATACGGTGCGGTGGATCGAACTCGGTAACCACGCCCGGCTTCTTGATGGGCGGCGCATCGAGATAGGTCGTTCCTAGGCGAACCGGATAGGGCGTCACGCCGACCGTGCCGCCGAAGGCCGGAGAGTCCGGCAGCCAACGCCCGTACTTCGGCATGTCGCCGACCAAATCGAAGACGAACTCCGGTGCGGCGGAAATTTGCGTGGTGAACTCCAGGTGAGTTGCGCTCAATAACTCATGGTGCGCTGGCGAGTGGTGGCGTACCTGCGCTACTTAAGCACGCCTTCGATCTCGACTAACGTGTACGGGGTTATCCGGCGTTACGGACCGAGCATTGTCGAGAGGCTCGATTCCCCTCCATCGGTAACGATCGTAACCGCCCCATCTCGGTCCGTTCGATAAATCCGAGCGCCGAAGCGCTGCAGCGTCGAAAGCGTGGAGCGTGCCGGATGGCCGAAGAGATTGTGGCGGCCCACGGAGACGATTGCGTAGCGTGGCGATACGGCAGCGATAAATGCCGGTGACGAGCCATAGGCCGAGCCGTGATGTCCGACCTTGAGAACGTCGGCGTGTAAATCGATGCCTTCACCCAGGAAACGTTCCTCCGATTCGCTTCCTGCGTCACCGGTGAAGAGCATCCGAAATCGGCCGTAGGCTAACAAGAACGCTACAGAGTTGCTATTAATCGCATTTCGGCCGCCTATGAACTGCAACGACGGACCGATGAAGCATAGGGCAACTCCGTCGCTGGTTCGCCACTCGGCGCCGGCGCGAGGATTGAGGATCGGTACTCCCTCGCCTCGCGCCGTAGCCAGCGCGTCTTGGTAGGCGTGACCGCCATAGCGCTGGCCGCCGTCGGCGATTTCGGTCACGCGTAAGTGACGAAGCACCGGCGCGAGGCCGCCGGCGTGATCGCCGTGGGGGTGCGAGAGCACGATCGCATCCAATGCATGAATGCCATGTCGCAACAAAAACGGCACGACGGTTCGTTCGCCAACGCGCTCGGCCACGGAATCGTCGCCTTGCCTCCCGCGTTCCAGCCGTCCCCCGGCATCGACGAGAAACGCGTGCCCGGCGGGTGTTTGAATCACAATTGAATCGGCTTGGCCGACGTCGAGCACGGTGATGCGAAGGCGCGCGTCGACGCGTGGCGGCGGCAACAGCACCAGCGCGGCTCCCAGAAGCACTGCCGCGACGGCGAGCGTTCGAACCCAACCAATGCCGGCTTCTTTGGCCTTGCCGCGCCACAGAAATGGTGCAGCCAGCAGCGCCGCGTCGTACGCCGCGATGCACCACGCCGGCGCGGGCGTCATCGGAATGGCGGCACCCGGCAGCGCGCTCAAGGTATCCACCACGCCGAGCATCCAGGCCAGGAGCCACGAGTTGAGATTGGCGGTCGCCTGCGCCAACGGATCGCACCACGACAAGGCGAGCTGCGCTGCCGCCAGCGCCATCGTCAACGCTACGCAGGGAACCACGGCAAAGTTTGCCGCGATCGCATAGGGCGCAAACTGCAGAAAGACCGCGGCGCCGAGCGGCCAGGTTCCCAGCTGCGTTGCCACCGAGAGGACGAGCGCCTCGCGCAGCCGATCGGGTATCGCAACGGCACGTTCGAGCCAGCGCTCTAAAGGCGCCGCGCAGGCAAAGATCGCGCCAACGCATGAGAACGAAAGGGCGAACGATGCCGACGCAACGCTTGTGGGCCGTGCGAACGCAATGACCAGTGCGGCGAACGCCAGCGCGTTCCACGAAAAAGTCGCACGTCCGCAAGCGCGCGCCGCGAGCGCCGCGGTGGCCATCGTCGCAGCCCGCATCGCCGGCAGCTGCGCGCCGCTCCACCATACGAAGAGCCAAACGACGGCGATCGCGATCGTACACGTCAGCGCCCGCGGCATTACCAGTACGCCGAGAAGCAGCGTTACGAGCGCCGTGACCGCACCTAGATGCAAACCCGCGGTCACCAGAACGTGAACCGTTCCGGTCTCTTGGAACTCCGCACGCAGTGACGGCGGTATTGCGGCGCGCTCGCCCCACAACTCTCCCGACACTACCGAAGCAGCGGGCTCGCCCAAGCGCCGGCGCAGTTGCTCGTGCGCCCACGCGTGGGCGCACGCCAACCACGTTCGTGCGTCGCCCGTCGCGTTCCGATCGATCGCCAGAATCGCCGCACCCTCGAACCGGCCATCCACGCCGCGCTCGGCCTCGATCGCGCGTTCGCTCGGCTCGCCGGGATTGCGCGCCTCGTCGAACGGTTCCAGGCGACCGCGAACCAATAGGCGTGTGCCCGGCGGTACGTCTTCGCGCACGCGAGCGGCAGCCGTCGCGCCGTTGTCGAGGGCGAGAGTTACCTCGCTCGTACCGTCGGGCTGCTCGACGCGATCGAGCAGCGTCGCGGCATAGCGAGCGGTTCGCCCTCCCACGAATTCCGCATCGGAACGCGCGCGAATGCCGGCGTTTAGAAGCGCGGCCGCGAGGGTGACGAGAAGCAGCGCGCGAAAGCGCGCCGGTCGGCAGTGCCGGCTAAAGAGAAAGAGGACGAACGCGGCGTCGGCGGCAACGACGACGGTACGTACGTCCGCGGGCGTCCTCGAAACGGTGAGCGTTGCGAGCACCGCGGCGACCGCGCAAAGAAGAATCGCATACGGCGTCACGCCGCTGCAGTAACGACGAAGTGTGGCGGCGTCTAGGAAGAGCAGGAGGAAGCGTCATCCGCATCATCATTACCGGCGGCGCCGGATTCATCGGGTCGCACATCGCGGACGCCTACCTCGCGGCGGGGCACGAGATTCTGATCGTCGACTCGCTCTGGGAGCACGGCGGAGGCCA
>CAZMPP010000112.1:0-8471 GCA_964568035.1 uncultured bacterium | reverse complement strand
GCCACAGTTTGGGAGCACGACTACCGGCAGTAAGCCGCCCTCCGATCACTAGTCGAACAGCGTCCGACAATGGATCGAGCATCGGACAACGGATCGCAAATGGTTTGCGATTACGAGTCAACGCGCATCTCGACGGCATGAGCAGAATCGAAACGCCAAGCGCGTTCCCGCACGTTGCATCGCGACGAGAATTCCTGGCGCGGAACCGACTTGGTCGTCGTGAACACCGGTCAGGACATAGTGGAAATCGGTGCTAAGAGACGGCTGAGTCCGAGCCGAGGATGGTGGGAGACGGATCGAGTGCAACGGAGATTAGCGCAGCGGTTCGCGCTCGTTGGCACCGTTCTGAACCGAGAGCTCCCAGCGATACCCGTCCGGATCGTGAAACCACAGACCCATATGCGGCGAGCCCGGCGAGGTGGGGCCGATTTCGTCGCCGGGATCTTCCAGGTTTGCCCCATTTCTCTTCAACGTCTCCAGCGCTTCGCGCAGCGCGCGCATGCTGTCGAGGTTAAACGACAAATGGTCGATCGTGTCCGGATGCGGTGTGCCTTTGAAGAACCCGATGATCATTGCGTCGTTCGTCAGCGCGATGGCCTCATCGGACCGGAACATTTCCTGCAGATCGAAGTTCTTGGTCCAAAACTGCGCGTGCTTATCCGGGTCTTTGACGGCAAGACTGAAATGCCAAACCGTGCCAAGTTGTATTCTCATATTCGTACCTCTTCGTAACGCGCGAAGCGCCCTTGTACCAGCGGATGATGCGATCATAACACACGCTCACGCTGTTCGGATTCACGACGCTAACAGTTTTCGTTGCTCGAATCTGCTCATTTTGTTTTTCCTCCATGGAACGTCCGCGCGGTCCGGGCGAAGGAACTCTGGATTAGCGAGGCGTCGTACGCTAATCGGTTGCCTGCTCTCGATTTCTATGCCGCGAGAGCTACTACCCTAGACCAGAACAGACACAGGCGCGTCGACGTGGTAGTTGCGGAGATCGCTTCTTAGGTCGCTCATCAATCTAGTCATGGATTGAGACGCATCCGCCGGTCCTCTCGCAAATAAAAGCCATCGTATATCTCGACTTGGCCATTCGAAGTAGCGTCGGAGCGACGAAATTCGATGGACTTCTATGGGAACCGGCTCGCGCGTAACTCGTAAACTGAACGAAGGTTCCGCAATCGGCAGCGCTAGATATCGGCCAGGCGGCCAATGCAGCTGTAATCGTCCGGCTCTCGGGCGTCCCCAGATGGGCGGATGACCTGTTGCTCTCATCGCATCTCTCAGTTTTCCCTTCGACGCAAGATTGAGTGCACCACGGCCGGCGAGAAGACCCGATTGACCGCCCAGTCTGCGCAGCGAAACGTTCCGGCTTTTAGCGAGCGCGGCGATCGCATCGTACGATCCCTGGCGTCCTCGACCCAGCGACTGGTTCGGGCCTAGCCAAAGCTCGCGGAGGTTGACTCGTGTATTCAATAGATCGACAAAGTCTTCACACGACGCGTCGATATCCGATTTTGTCATGCGGACAACTAAAGCGTGAATGTTCCCGAACTGCCGAATCAGCGCGAGACGCGCCTCCAATGCCGAATATGCTAAGCAACCATCGTAGTGGGGATTAACAAAGGTAGCTGGAGCTGGAAATAAGATTATCACGAGCGCAGTCAGAGCAGCGTCCGTTCCAGCTCGCGACATTTGACGAAAAAGATCGAAATGAGCATCCGATAACGGATCGAAGGCACCGACGACTGCGATTACGGAAGACCCTACTGGTACGTTCGAATGTCGTTCTGAAATCCTCACGTGACGGGGCGGTCGCTAGCGCACGACGTTAGCCACGCTCCGGACAGCAACGGCACGGGCTTGTTTTGAGAATAGAGGGCGAGTGCGGTAGCTGGACCCAGAAAGCCTACCCATAAATCGGGCGTGAAACGCTTAGGGTCTTCGGAAGCCCACATGCTCGAGCCGTCGTTTCGTTGCAGTTGCAAGCGAAGTGCGTTTGCTGCTCTTCGGCTTCGTTCCGATGCTCCTCGATACAGGCGCGGATGTTTTTCGATCAGGCGCCATAATTCAAGTTCGCCCGCCATCCCGTGGCAGTACACCGGGCTTCCAATCGATTTCGTACTCGAGCACCGTTCCACACACCAATCGATTGCGGGCTTCAGTTGTTCGTCGTCGCCGAGTGCGGAGAGCATACACCAGAGATATCCGGCGACTCCATGACACCATGACGGTACCATGACCGCATCATCGCCTCTACCAACTCGATGTCGAAGCCCCGATCCTCCTCGCACGCGACCGAAGCGATAGAGCCGGTCGAACGTTTCGATCGCAAGGTCGCTCGCAATCGATTCCCCGGTCGCCTTCCCCCAGATCGACAACGCCATCGCGATTCCAGCCGATCCGTGCGCCGCACCCGTGAGCGGCGCTTCGTTTGCGTCGCAACTCGGCCAAACATAGAGGTCGTCCTGTAACGAAGCGTTTTCGATCAAATTCTTCGCGCATGGCGCGGCGCGATCGAGTAGGGTTCGATCGCCGAGGACTTGCGCGACGAGACACCAGGCCCAAAGAACGCCAGCGCTTCCAGAGAACAAATCGAAGTCGCCTTCGACGGTCAGGCTCTGCGACAGATACTCGTGCGCAGCGGCGATAAAGGTCGGGTTGCGAAATCGTTTGCCGGCTACGGCGAGAGCGACCGCTACTCCAGCATTGCCCGTAAAGAATCCGTTCGGGTCCGGTTCGGGCTTGAGGCTTTCGAGATACTCTGATCCGCGATTGACATCTTCGTCGAAAATGCGGGTGCGGAACGCCTCGTCGATCGACATGAGACCCAGAAGAATCCCGGCGCTTCCCATGTTTATCCCAGGTAGCGGACCCGCACGTTCGTCAGTTTCACAGTTCCAGGCGCACCCGTTCCCCATGTCTTGCCGGTAGCGCCGTGTCGCTACGCCTGCTTCGACTGCGCTTCGCACACACCAGCGCGTACTTTGGTCGCGACCGCGCGTCCGTTGAGCGCTCGACGGCGTGAGATCCCGTAGCCGGATGACTGCGTCGGCGGCTTTCGGGCGACGTGCGGCGTCGAGCGCCATGAGTTCTCTTACGACTTGGGCTGTCTGTGGATATCCGAATTGTTGTAGCAGACCCACAAGGCGTCCACCACCAATTGCGACTCCGGCTGGATCGATTCTTAGAAAGACGTGCGCGACGCAAACGCCCAGTGCGTAGACGTCCATTGCCGGCGTTCTACGATCGGTCGCTTCAGGTGGGAGATAACCGATCGTTCCTCTCGACTCCGCGATTTTCGAATCGATCGGTACGGACAGCTCAAAATCGATAAGGCGAACGTCCGACTCTCTAGCGATCACGTTCGCCAACTTTACGTCGCCGTGAACGAATCCGGCCGAGTGGAGCTGAGCAATCCGCAAAGCCAACCACGTCAGCGCACGCACCTGTGTTTCGAAATCGAGTTCCAGGAAATGCCGGCCATCAACGTACTCAGTTACGAGGATGGCGAAATCACGATCGCAAGAATAGTCGAACGGAAGCGGCGCCAACTCGTCAAACGCTTGCAGCTTTTGCAACACGGCGTATTCTGCGCTCAGTCCGACCGTTTGGAAATCTTCCGACTTACCGACGCCAACGCCTCGACGACGTACCTTAAGTAAGACCTCTTTACCATCCGATAGCCGAAGACCCAAAAATACCTTGCCCAGAGGCGAGCGATGAAGCAGCATTAGCGGAAGATATGAATCGCCTCCAATCGCCAAGGATGCCGACAGATCCGGAACGGCGGGGACCAAACCGTTAATGGGCGGCGCAGCCCATTTTGGTTGCCGTCCGTCTACGCTGCGAACGTCTTCAGTGATTCTGCCAAACTCGTCCCGTATCGCCGGAACATTTTTGCCAAAGCGGTCGACGACTGTTTCGCCCGTAAAGCTCCCGTACCGAACAAAAATGGATCCCCCGGGACGAACCGCGAGATCCGAGGGAACGGCCGGCCCCGTGCTGCTCGACCAAAGATCGTCTAATGCAATCGCCAGGCGCGCCGCCTCGTCATCGCTGCCCGGATAGACGGTAATGATCTTTCCGGTCTGCGTCGCGCCAAATTGGCCCGAATTCACACAAAATATCGAATTACGATCTGCTAAAACCTTGAACGTCGCGCGCTGCGCAATCAACCACGGGACGATCGACGAAGTCAGACCATTAGCGTCGTCGGTCGAAGCGCTGATGTGGATCTTCCAGCCCTGGCTTGGAAGCGCCTCGCCTCGGCATTCGACTTGATACCAACAAAGATTGCCAGACCGCTTCGATTGGACGCGCCACGAGCCGTCGAGACTGACGAGTAACGATCGCAACGCATCGGCATATTCCAGGGTAGGATCGACCATGCCATCCAGAGGCGGCACGACGTTCTTGCTGCGGTTTTCCTTAGGAGATGTGAATGGACGTGATCACGCAGTTCGTGAACCAACAAGTCGTTATGCAGGTTATATAGCAGCTCGATCCATGCGTTTCGATAGCCATGTCGCTAAGTAGCTCGTTCTGGACATCTTCGCTGATACCGAAAGCTCCGAGAACTGCACGCGGGCTCTCTTTCAGCTCGCGAGAGAACTTCGAGTTAGACTTAATTTCCTTTTGGATTCGATCTACAGCCTTGCGAACATCAGCCAAGCTTGGGTAAAGAACGCCGTCCACGAGTTTCGTTTCTTTGTGATCGTGATGCATCACTAACTCCTTAAGAAGTAGCGTCTGGTTTTATCTGCGCATGGCGGCACAGGCAAGCTTTACCCCGACAATTCCGTTTTCCCGAAACCGCCTCCTGCAGGGACCAATGTGCCGCGTTTGGCGGTTCGGATGACGTCGGCGAATTCTACAAGCGCGGAGCTGGTCCCAGCCTGCCCAAGATTCTGGTAAACGTTCCGTTTCAGCCCTCTAGTGCGCCGCAGGGAGCTTCTTAGTACCTTGCCAGGTAATGGGCTGACCGTCTGACAGCGTACCCGAGCCGGTGAAAGAATTCCCGTCGCTGCTAACCGTGATGCTGATGGTGCCGGAGCGGTTGCGGCCTGGCTGTTTTAGAGTCAGTTGCGCATGCATCGAGTCGCTCTGGGTACCGCGGAGCGTGCCTTTGTCCACCGCGTTTCCGTTCGCGATCTCGCCGAACAACGCTGATGCGGTGAGCTGTACCATATCGAGTTCGAAGCTGCCCATGTTGGAAGTGACTGCCCAGTTGCCGGGGAATAACGAGGCCGGAAATCGGTTTGCGCCGCCGCTCTGAACGCCGGTGACCTTGATTGGAAGATTGCTGCGTGCCGGCGACGGTGTCGACTGGTTCGGATGGAGCACCGCGTTGGTGATCGGCGGCACGTTGAACACGTCGCAGATCAGGCTGATGGCGTTAACGTCCTGGCCGTAGCGACCCCTAACGCCCACTCCCACCTCGCCGGTTGGACAACGTTGCCGCCCCGGTGCATCCGAGTGAAAGTTGTAATTGGAAGAAACCGTGTTTCTGCTTACATTGAACTGAACGTAGAACTCGGCGTGTCCGTTTTTTCCATTGCACGTAAGCGTGAAGGCCTTCACTTGGCGGTTTCCGTCCGTCATGTACGGGAAGAGGCCGATCACCTCAGACTGCGGGCAAAAGGCACTGGTCAGGCCACCTCCGCCCCCACCGCGCGGCGCGCCGAGATAGAGGTTGTGCAAGTCGAAGTAGTAGCGGTCCATCCGCGAAGGATCGCCTTGGTCGGGTACGCCGTATATCCGTTGACAGACGATTTGAACTTCATCCGTCCACGCGCCGGCGTGCCCTTTGATTCCCATAAGATATTGACCGGCCGGGCAGCGGTCCTCAAACGAGCCGTTGCCCGAGCCGCCTATGACGGGAAAGTTGGTCTCCGCTTGGGCCGGACCGGCAAAGATGGCGGCCAGTCCGACGACAAGCGCCAGCGTGCCTAACAATCGCATAGTGCTCAACCTTTCAGCAGGTCTAGTGCGACACGGGGTGCTTCTTGGTACCTTGCCAGGTGAAGGACTGACCGTTTGACAGCGTGCCCGAGGCCGTGAAAGAATTCCCGTCGCTGCTAACAGTGATGTTGATCGTGCCGGTGCGGTTGAGGCCCGGCTGTTTTAGAGTCAGCTGCGCATGCTGCGAGTCGCTCTGAGTACCGCGGACTGTGCCTTTGTCCAACGTGCTTCCGTTAGTGATCTCGCCGAACAATCCTGATGCGGTGAGCTGCACCATATCGAGTTCGAAGCTGCCCATGTTAGAGGAAGTGACGGCCCAGCCGCCGGGGAAGGACGAGGCCGGAAATCGGTTTGCGCCGCCGCTCTGGACGCCGGTAACCTTAATCGGTACGTCTTTTTGCGTGTTAAGGTCGATGGTTTTCGTCGCGCACGTTTCGCCGACGAAATTATCCTTACAGACCTTAATCTCCAGCCAGTTATGGCCCCCGGGGCTTGGCGCGGAAGGATCGACTGTATAGACCCAATGGTAATTATGTTTGAGCCCGTCGTAATATGAAGTGGAGTCTTTGCGGCCGTTAAAGGCCACACTTGCCGTTTCTCCGTTTTCCAAACTTGGGTGCGCTACATCGACCCGCTGCAGACCCGCCGGACCGTTTTCGCCGCCGCTGGATGTATAGAAGCCTAGGCTAATATCGGGCTTCGACGGGATCGATGGCATGGGTCGAGTACGCAAGCAGACCGGGTTCGACCAGTTTGCGGAAACGACGTTATCACTAACGCGGCGAGACCGTAGGCTAATACAATAGTTGGCGCCGAATTTTAAACCGAGAAGCAGAAACTCAGCCTGCCCATTGCCCACGGGGTAGCTGCCGCATTGAAAGGGTGCCTGGTTTGATTGCGGGGGAGGGCTTGGATAACTGGGGAGCTGGCCCACGTGCTTTATGTGGAAGCATGCGAAATGAGAAGGGACGTCGATCGGCTGGCCGTTCTCCGTTAAATTAACCTCGATTCTCGCCTTTTCTACGTCGAAAGGAGGGTTGTCCGTGAGGTCAATCTGGAAAGCTCCGCAGATGGTATCGCCTCGGTTGACGATGCCGCAATCTACGATATCTACCTGGTGAGGCGCTCCAGGACGGTCGCGCGCCTCAACAGGCCCGTTCGCGACACCAATTATAATCGCGACGACGGTCGCGAAGCAGATCCAAGTCTTTGCTATCAACTTCACTTGCAGTACTCCACTTTGTAAGGGTAGGCGTGGTGCGTGATTTGGTGCGTGTCGAGGTCTTTGGCCGTACCATTACTCGCGTCGGCCGTTAACATGATCCATCTCTGGCCGTCGGCGACCACGCCGGCTCTTTGATTCGCCTCGCGAGGAATTGGGGTGGACGCTGCGGCGTATGACCGGGCCGCCTTGGCGCCTTTAACCGTTACAGCGCGCTTCATGGTAACTTCCGACGGGGTGTCGCTTAGCTACGTAATCAAGCGAGTGAAAGGTTAAACGCCGCGAGGTCGTTTCCATCTTCGGGACCCGGTTAGAGCCTGAAACGCTCTACGGGTCGGCGATGGGCGTGAACGAGGTGTAAGCCGAGACAGGCGGCCTAACCGGCTGAATCCGCCTAGGAGCAAAGAAAGAAGATTTTCCGGAGTTCGATTGGGCGAAAGACTACTTCGGCGAACGCCTCAAACGCGTGATAGGCGAAGCAGTATACGTTCGAAGGATGACTACTCCGAATGGCTTTAATAATTGTTCGGATCAGCACATGGCACCGAATCACAACCGTCAACGCCACGCGCATAAAAAAGCCCCTATTTTAAGGGACTTTGTGGTAGCGCCAACGGGAATCGAAAGCGATACAGCAGTGCAACACGAGACTACTGACGACGACGGAAGCAAACGCTTCTAAGGAAGACACCGTTGCCCGCGTCGTCGCGGGTTGTCGTCGGTTGCGGGAGGTATGTGGGCCAATTGTGGGCCACTAATTTTTAGATACCTAGGCGGACAACTCGCGGAGGGTATTGGTTTGAAACTGCTCGGTCAACTCCCTCGGGTCACTCGAAGGGGCTATTCGCAATGAAATCGCTTGTCGCTGCAGAAACGATTCGACCAGGAACCCCTTTCCCGGACGAGGAGAAGCGCGTTGAAACCTATTCGGCTTACTTATCGGAGCCTCTGGCTATGCGTATTGGCGGCCATGGTGACCGGCTGTGGCGCGTCTCCGATTCCCTTACGTGCTACGACGACTCTGCCCGGCGCGGTAAGGGCCGCTTCTCAGCCGTCATGGTTCGAACCGCAGGCCGGCAAGATCAAAAAGCTCCTGTACGTTTCCGATGAGGACAGCGGGGTTGTGCACGTGTACAACTACGCCACGGCTGCCGAGGTAGCGCGCCTCACCGAACAGATACGACAAGACGAACGTAAGTTGTCAGCCGAGACCGCCCGGTTGCACGATTTGCAAACATGAGTGGAAACCCAACAATCGGTGCTGGCCAGCAGTAGTAACGAACTC
>CAZMPP010000111.1:0-8529 GCA_964568035.1 uncultured bacterium | reverse complement strand
CCGCGTCGCGGATCTCAATGGCCAACTCCCGGCCGTTGAACGTGCAGGCGACGCTGAAGCTCCCCGCCGAGGCCCGGCCGCCGTGCTCGACCGCGTTACTTAGGGCTTCGCCGGCCGCCAAACGGATGTCGGCGACTTCACTCTCGGAAAAACCGCATGACGTAGCAAAGCCTGCAATGGCTTGGCGAGCCAAAGCCACATTGCGGATGTCGCTTGCAAAGTCGGCACGATAGTTTCTGTTCAAGGTTGCGGCTCTTCGGATTAGCGTTTCTTTGGAAGCTTTCCGAGTTAAAAGCTCGCTTAAACCTTTGCAGAGGATACGCGACCCCCGAAAGGCGCAAAGGGTGGGGCCCTGCAGCGCGAATCATCCGGCCACGGGCGATTAGCTCAGCTGGGAGAGCGCCTCCCTTACAAGGAGGATGTCGGCGGTTCGAGCCCGTCATCGCCCACCACTCTGCCCCGCCAAAGCGGCGGCACCTGGAGCGCAAACTGCCGCGTGGCGGGCCACATCAGCACGACCGCGGCGAGCGTCACGAGCGTGGGCTCGATGTCAGCATAGCCGCCGATTCCGGCGTAGGCGCCGCGCATCACCCAGTAGTTCAGCGCCAAGAAAATGCTCGCCCAGGCGGCAAACCGCGTGAAGACTCCGGCGATCAGCGCTAGGCCGATCAGCGTTTCGCTCCATTCGACGAGCGTAGCGAAGAGGGTGACGTTCGGGATAACGAGCTGCTGCACGAACGCATGGTACGGCCCCCACGTCGTCGCGGTAAAGTCGACCAGCCAGCGCTCGCACTGGCCGCCGTGCAACGCAAAGTTCGGGTCGCCCAGCTTGAGGCCGCCGTTAATCAGCCAAACCAAGCCCAGAAAGATTCGAATTGCCGGCGCATACTGCACGACTCTATCGTACGGTCGCGCGGCCGGCTCCGTATTCAAAGCCGGCTCAAAGGGCGGTCAAACTTTTCGCCTCTTACCGGGGCGTTGCGGGTTTTCTCGCAAGAAGCGGGACGACGGTCGCTGCCAGCATGACGATCGCCGCCGCCGGCAGCCACGCCGTCACCGAACCGGTCGTATCTTCGAACCAGGCCGCGGTGAGCGGCCCGATGATTCCGGCCGCCGCCGCCGCCGTTATGATGAAAGAATAATCCTCGCCGAGAAAACGGGTGCCGAAGAAATCGGCCATCACGGCCGGTGCGACGCCGAATATTCCGCCAAAGCAGAGCAACAGCACGACGAAAGCGGTCGCTACCAGCGCCGGTTCGTGTCCGGTCGCTAAATACCACAACGCGCCCCCCTGGAGGGCGAAGCAAACCGCGATCGATGCGCGCCTTCCGACCACGTCGGAGAGCCACGCCCAAAGAAACCGGCCGATGCCGTTTGCCGAGGAGAGCCATCCGAACACGACCGTGGCCGTCGCCGCGGTCGTCCCGGCGACTTTCGCGTAAATCGGAATCGCATTGCTAAAGAGCGCCAAGCCGCAGGTCGCATTGATGAAAATAACGGTCCACATCATGTAAAAGGCACGCGTGCGCAGCATCTCGGCGGGTTTGAAGTCGCGTTCGAGGGCCAACTTCGCTGCTGCCTTGGCAACGCTAAAGTTCGGCGGGGGCGGATGAATCAAGAGCGCGGCCGCGCCGCCGACGATCAAAAAGAGCAATCCGGACCAGAAGAAAATCTGCATGACGATCGCGATGTCGGCTTGCGCCGCCGTCCCGGATGCCGCGAACGTGTGGCCTGCGGCCGCCGCGAGGTTGCGTGCGCGAACGATCTCCGCGGTGGAGTCGGCAACGCGTTTGAACTCTCCCAGCGAGCCCACCACCAGGTTGAAGGCCAGCGAGCCTAATCCGTAGCCGGCTAGAATTACGCCGTTGGCTAGCCCGCGTTCTTCGGGAAACCATTTCGTGATCGTCGCGCCGGGAACGACGTAGACCATGCCGCACCCAATGCCGCCGATCGCACCGTAGGTGAGATAGAGCCACCACAGCCCCCAGTGCTGCGTGCCCAATCCTGCGAGCATGCTCCCGGCTCCCCAAAGCACGGCGCCGGCGACGGCGACACCGCGCGGACCGAACCGGTCGTTCGCGAAGCCGCCTACGATCGCACCCGCGGCAAAGAAGACGATGACCAGCGAGAACACCAGCGCCACCTGCACGCTCGACCAGCCGAAGAGGGCCATCAGCGGGCGCGTAAAGAGGCTCCAGGAAAAAATCGTGCCGGCGACCGACATGATCGCGAAGCCGGCCGCGAGGACGATCCAGCGCTCGCCGGACGAAACCGTTCGCTCCACGCTCGCTCGGTTCTGAGCCGTTGCGGTCGACTCCGCCCACAATGGTGTGCCGTGGGGCCGACGAAGAAGCCAAGATGCAACGCACGCTCGAGCACGTCGAAATCAAACGCAATGGTGAGATCGCCGTCGTCTCGATGAACCGTCCGGAGAAACGCAACGCCCTCTCGCTGCAGATGATGCGCGAGCTCGATGAAGCTCTCGCGTTACTCGGCGAGGAACGTGGAACTCGCGTCATCGTTTTACGCGGCGAAGGACCGGCGTTCTCCGCCGGGCACGACCTTCGCGAGCTGGTCGATCGCGACGTCGATACGTATCGAAAAATTTTCGAGGCGTGCGTGGCGCTGATGGCGCGCGTCGTGTCGGTTCCGCAGCCGGTTATCGCCGAAGTCGCGCGCGTCGCGACGGCCGCCGGGTGTCAGCTCGTGGCGGCTTGCGATCTCGCCGTAGCTTCCAGCGAAGCGACTTTCGCAACGCCGGGCGTGCGCATCGGGCTATTCTGCAGCACGCCGATGGTGGCGCTCACACGAAACGTGGGCCGGAAGCGTGCGATGGAAATGCTGTTGACGGGTGACCCGATCGACGCCGGAACGGCGCTGGCGTGGGGTCTCGTCAACCGCGTCGTCGCACCCGACCGTCTTCACGACGAGGTGCTGGAGATGGCGCGGAAAATTGCATCGTCGAGCGCGAGCATCGTCGGGATCGGAAAGGCCGCGTTTTACGCGCAGATGGATCTCGATCAGTCCGCCGCGTACGACTATACGAAGGAAGTGATGACGGCAAACGCGCTGGCGTCCGACGCGCACGAAGGCATCACTGCGTTCTTGGAAAAGCGACCGCCGCGCTGGCGCGAATAGCGCGCTTTTGAAACGCTTCCCATGGAGGGGATAAAGTGGTACCGTTGAAGCCCCGCGGACCGCGGCGCTCGCCTCGTGGGCCGGCAGCGTTTGCGGTGGAGCGACAAGCGTCGCCCACACCCGGTATGCGTGACCCGACAAAAAGGGAACCGCGCATACGCGACGGCAGGAGGGCTCGCCTATGGCGAGCCCTTCTGTGATTGCAATGGGAGAAAAATCGCCGGGGCGGTCGAACATGAGCGGCTTCGTGACTTTATTTACCGCGCGGACACGCTACGCCGTCGTCATCTTGATCGTCGCGCTCGTCGCCTCGCTTGCCGTGGCGGCATTCCGCGTGCGCACCGAGTCGCACGCGCGCCGCGTCGAGCTGGCAATGGACTACACCGACCTCTATGCCCTGGCTCGAGCCAACGACTATAACCCGGCCGCCTTTCTGATTGCCTTGCGCCGCGCCGGACTCACCTCGTTGGCACTGACCGAGGAGCTCGGCGCCAACGTCGGCGATAACGGGAAGGCCTACGCGACAACGGGCGCCGCCCTGGTCAATCAAGCCCGCCTGGCTCCGATTGCCGACCCGGCGCTCGCGGCGCTGGTGCGCACCCACCGCATCGACGACGGCGCCATCTATCTGATTGTCTCCGATGCTGCGGCCTATCACCGCTATTTGACCTCGCTGGCGCTGCATTTCTCGCCCAACAGCGTGCGTGTCTTGCGCGGCCGGAGGCCGTGGCTGCTCGAGGTCCGGACGCAGATCGATTACTTCAACGCCTTAGGCTTGGGAATCGCGACCGATCAGATCGAGCTGGCGCGCCGGCTGGCGCTCCTAGTCGTGCCGCGCTTTCAGAACGACGAACGCTTCAAGGCGCCGCAAATCGACGCGACCTTCGACGACGTGCTGCGCCTCGACCCCAAAGTCTCGACGATCATTTTCTTTGGCCTCGGCAACGCCGTCGTGGGCTATCCCGATCACTTAGAGGATACCGCCGCCGCCTTCGATCGCCACATCTTTAACTTCGGTTTGATCGAGACGTACGACGCGAGTCAAGTTCAGAAGGGGAGCGAGACGCTCGCGCGGCTCATTCCCGGGCGCACCGTGCGCGTGCAGGCGATCGCGAAGGCCGAGTTGGACAAGCTCAAGCTCGATGAGATCGTCGCGCGCTACGTTCTGGGCGTTCGCGAGCGCAACGTCCGCGTCGTTTATCTGCGGCCCTGGCCGCATCAAGACGGTAACCTTTCGATCGAAGCGACCAACGTGGAGATGGTCAAGGCCATAGCTGACGAGTTGCGGGGAGATGGTTTTCGGCTCGGGCGCGCTACGCCGATCCCACAGTATCGGGGCAACAATCGGATTCTGGTCGGCCTCGCCGCGCTGGCCGTCCCGTCGATCTTCATCCTATTACTGGACTTCTTTGGATGGTATCGCCGGTGGCTAGCCGGAACCGCCTACGCGCTGACGCTTCTGCTTTACGCGGGCGGCCTGCTCTCGCATCACGACGTTTTTGCCCGCTCGGTCATTGCGCTAGTTGGCGCCCTCCTCTTTGCGACGGCGGCGTTGTTGGTCTTAGTTCCGGCGTGGAACGAACAGCCCGCCCGAAAAACCGGCGAGCAGATCCTGCGCAGCGCGGGCTGGATGCTCGCCGCAACCGGGGTCGCATTAGTGGGTGCGCTCGTCGTCGTCGGAGTCCTGAGCTCGCCGCTGACGATGGAAGAGATCGAGCGCTTTCGCGGCGTCCGCTTGATCTTGGCGCTGCCGCCATTGATCGCGCTGGTGCTGTACTTATTCGATCGCCGCTTCGGTGCGGGCATCGAGCGTCCGCGCGACGTCTTCCTCTCGCCTGTTCTGGCTTACCAACTGCTGGCCGGCATCCTCATCGTTGCGGCCGGCGCCGTGATGCTTGTGCGAAGCGGTAATGAAGGCGATATTGCCCCTTCACCCTTCGAGCTGACGCTGCGCCACCTGCTGACACACGTCTTGAGCGTCCGCCCGCGATTCAAAGAGTTTTTGATCGGCTTCCCAGCGATGATGCTGCTTCCGGCGCTGCTGTCGCGTCACCGGCGCGCCGTCGGCTGGCTGCTCGCCCTGGCCATCGGCGTGGGAGTCGGGGACGTGATCGATACTTTCTCGCACCTTCACACGCCGGTATCGATCTCGCTGCTGCGCATCGTCAACGGTCTGATCGTCGGCGGCATCATCGGGGCGGCGGCAATTGCCTTGTACCGGCGCGTCGCGCTCGCGTATCGCGCCCTCTCGCCATCGGAGTGACGGGTGCGCGTGCTGCTCTCCGGCTATTACGGCTTCGGAAATCTTGGTGACGAGGCGTTGCTCGAGGTGATCGCCGGGCACGTCCGTCGACGCTTTCCCCAAGTTGCGCTCGAAGTGCTTTCGGCCACGCCGCGGACGACGGCCGCGCGTTACGGCGTTGCGGCGACGCCGCGCTGGGATTGGCGCGCCGTTCGTGCAGCGGTGGGCCGTTCCGACGTCGTCCTCTCCGGCGGCGGAGGACTCTTGCAGAATGCAACAAGTCTAAAAAGCTTACTCTACTACGCGGGAATCGTGCGCGAGGCAGTGCGCAAGCGGCACAAGACGATGGTCTTCGCGCAGTCCATCGGTCCGCTCGATTTTTGGGGACGGCTCATCGTCGGGCAGTTCTGCAAAGGGCTCGATCGAGCGACCGTCCGCGACGAGCGGTCGCGTGCCTTGCTGCAGAGCATTCTTCCCGAGACTCCCGTCGAGCGCACCGCCGATCCGGTCTTTCTCTACGACCTTCCGGAGGGCGGCGTGGATCTTGCTGCCGAGGGACTTGGGCCGGAGAGCGGTCCTTACGCGGTCGTGAGCCTGCGCAACTCGGCCTCGCCGCGCGACGCGACTCGCATCGTCGCGCGTGCCGTCGACCGGCTAACGAACCAGCACGGCATCCGCTGCGCGTTCTTGCCGATGGCGGGTGCGGCCGACGCCGCCGTTTCAACCGACGCGATTCGCGCCTCTTCCTCGAGCGCGGTGCTGCTCCCGGAATGTACGCTCGAGAAAGCGGCGGCGATTCTGCGCGGCGCGCACGTGGTCGTCGGCATGCGTTTGCATGCGCTGGTGCTGGCCGCGCGCTTCGCCGTTCCGTTTCTCGCCATTCCCTACGATCCAAAGGTCGCCGCCCTGTGCGAGGACTTGACCTACCCGCTCCCCGCGCTCTGGGTCCCGGGCACGCCGGCGCCGCCGGACGAGGCGATCGACGCGAGCGTCGACGACCTCATCGCCCGGCGCGATGCCCTATCGGCGCACCTCAAAGAGAGCTCCGATGCCGTGCGCGCGGCAGCCGAGCGCAACTTCGACGTCCTCGGACAGCTTTTATAGGCGGCATGGACTACCGCGAAACGCTCAACCTGCCGCGCACGGCCTTTCCCATGAAGGCCGAGCTGCCGCTGCGCGAGCCCGGCCGCATCGACTGGTGGCGCGAGCACGGAACGTACGAACGCCGCCTTTCCCGCAACGCTGCCAACGGGCCGTGGATCCTGCACGACGGTCCGCCCTATGCCAATGGCGATTTGCACATGGGGCACTTCTTGGGCATGGTCCTCAAAGACATGTTCGTGAAGATTGCCTTGCTTGACGATAAGTACGCCAAGTTTGTTCCGGGCTGGGACATGCACGGGCTGCCGATCGAGTACGAAACACTCAAACACCTGGGCATCAAGGATTTTCATACCGTCGATCCCCTGGAGTTGCGCGCGCGTTGCCGCGAGCGCGCCATTTACTGGCTCGATCGCCAGCGCGACCAGCGCGTTCGCATGGGTAACTTCGGACTCTTCGACCGACCCTACCGCACGATCGATCCTTCGTTCGAAGCGACCATCGTCAACGCGCTCGCCGATCTCGCCGAGCGGCAGCAAATCTATAAGGGTCTGCGGTCCACGCTCTGGTGTTTCCACGACGAGACGGCGTTGGCCGAAGCCGAGATCGAATACGAACCGCGTACTTCACCCTCGATCTACGTGCGCTTTACCGCGACGCCCGAGCAGCGGGCCCGCATCCTCGGTGCATTCGATTTTGGCGATGGAAAGGGTGACGTCCCCGTTTCGTTTCTGATTTGGACGACGACGCCGTGGACGCTTCCCGCCAACGTCGCGATCGCGCTGCGCGCCGACGCTACCTACGGGCTCTACCGCATCGGCGACGAGGCAATCATCCTCGCCGAAGCGCTCGCGCAGCACGCCTTCGGCGAGCGTTTCGGTGAGGCGGAGCTGCTCGCGCGCGCCCGGGGCGAGGCCTTCGACGACCTCGCGGTCCGCCATCCCCTGCTGCCGCGCGATTCGGTCATCGTGCTTGCCGACTACGTCGATCTGGATACGGGAACCGGCGCGGTGCACACCGCACCCGGCCACGGCGCCGACGACTTCGAGACCGGCATGAAATATGGTCTGCCGATCCTCAACCCCGTCGACGGCGCTGGTCGATTCACCGCCGAGGCCGGGCCGTATGCCGGCATGCACATCTTCAAAGCCAATCCCAAGATCGTCGAGGACCTGCGCGAGAACGGCGCCTTATGGAGTACCGCTGAGTACGAGCATTCCTACCCGCACTGCTGGCGGTGCCACAATCCGGTTATTTTCCGCGCCACCGCGCAGTGGTTTTTGGCGATGGATCAAAACGTCTTGCGCCAGCGCACGATCGACGCCACCGACGCCGTCGAATACGCCCCAGAGTGGGGCCGAATGCGTCAGCGCCAGATGATCGAAACGCACCCGGAGTGGTGTCTCTCCCGTCAGCGCACCTGGGGCACGCCGATTCCCTCACTGGTGTGTCTCGACTGCGGTGAAGCCATTCTCGATGCACGGGTCGCTCGTTTGGCAGCCCAACGTTTTGCCGCCGTGGGCGCGGGCGCATGGTGGAGCGATCCCGTCGAGACCTATCTCCCGCACGATTTCAGCTGTCCGAAGTGCCGCGGTAAGCGTTTCGAAAAAGAGAAGAATATCGTCGACATCTGGTTCGAGTCGGGCGTGACGCACCTTGCCGTGCTGGGTCGCGAAGGTATGCCGTGGCCGAGCGATATGGTCATCGAGGGCGCCGACCAGTTTCGCGGATGGTTCCGTAGTTCGCTGATTACGGCGGTCGCAATCCGCGGGCGCGCGCCGTACAAGCGCGTGATGAAGAACGGATGGGTGAACGACGAGGAAGGCCGGCCGATGTCGAAGTCGCGCGGCACGGGCATCAACGCGCTCGAGGCAATGGGCCGCTGGGGCGCCGACGTGCTGCGCCTATGGGCGGCTTCGGTCGAGCCGATCGACGACGTTCGCTTTGGTCCCAACGTCATCGACCAGGTCGGCCGCGTTTACCGGAATCTGCGCAACCGCATTCGCTTTATGCTCGGCAATCTCGAGGATCTTCCGGGCGATGCTATC
>CAZMPP010000110.1:0-8603 GCA_964568035.1 uncultured bacterium | reverse complement strand
GACCGGCTGCACTCGCTCGTTTACAATCCCAACGATCCCTTGACGTCTCGGCTGCCGGTGTGGGCGCGCGACGAGTTGGCCAATGCCCCGACGGCAGTCGCAAGTTGGGTCCAGACGCGCGGGCTGCAGACCTTCGGGCAGTTCGCGGCGTTGCTGGCCGGGACGGTGGCGGCCGTGGCGATTTTCGTCGTGGTGCCCATCGTCACGGCATACCTGCTTCTCGATCTCGATCGTCTCAAAGCGGGCTTGTCGGCGCTCGTTCCTAGCGAGCGTTGGCACGCGACGCTCGTCCTGCTTGCGGAATTCGACAGCGTCATCGGCGGCTTCGTTCGCGGACAGCTGCTCGTCGCGGCAATCGTCGGCGTCTTAATCACCGCTGCGATGATGCTGCTGCACGTACCGTACCCGTATCTGTTCGGACTGCTGGCCGCCGTCGGCGACCTCATACCCTATGTCGGCGCGGTGCTCGCGTTTATTCCAGCGTTTACCTCGGCGGTGCTGACTAACGGATGGATCAACGCACTACTGGTTACGATAGCCTTTGTCACCATCTTCGAAGTCGAAGGTCATCTCATCGCCCCCAACGTTGTCGGGAGGCAGGTTCGGTTGAGTGCCTTCGTCGTGATCATCGCGCTCTTAATCGGCGGAGAGGTGGGAGGCCTCTTCGGCATGCTCGTCGCGGTGCCGGTTGCCGGTGTGCTCCGCGTGATCGTGCTGCGGGTCTTGAGCACTGCCAAAACGAAAGAAGGCCGCCCGTGAAGAGTATGGCTTCTACCGTTGAGCGGGTGGATATCGTCGGCGTACCGATGGATCTCGGTGCAAGCCGGCGCGGCGTCGACATGGGACCGTCGGCGATACGATACGCTAAGCTGCACGACTCGTTGCGGCGCCTGGGCATTCAATCGATCGTCGATCACGGAAACCTCGAGGTGCCAATTCGCGAATCGGCCGACGCCGACGACGCAGCGGCGAAATACTTCGCCGTCATCAACGACGTCTGCGAACGCTTGGCTCTTCTAGTCGAGCAAGCCGTCAAGGAAGGCGGCTTCCCGATCGTGCTTGGCGGCGACCATTCGATCGCGATGGGGACGCTGGACGGACTGACACGCGGACGGGGCGAGCCGCCGGGCCTCATTTGGGTCGACGCGCACTCCGACATAAACAGCCCCGACAGTTCCTCGAGCGGAAACGTTCACGGCATGCCGCTGTACTTCGCGCTGCGCGAGGGTTTCGCGCAAGCCGGCCATACGGTGCAGATCGGGCTGCGCGATGTCGATCCGGGTGAGAAGCGGATGCTCCGCGAGTTTGGCGTGAAGGCGTTTACGATGAGCGACGTCGACAAGCTCGGCATGATGCGCGTGATGGAAGAAGCGCAATCCATCGCCGGCGCTGGCGGACGCCCGATTCACGTCTCGTTTGATATGGACGCGATAGACCCGAGCGAAGCGCCCGGAACGGGAACGCCGGTCAAGGGCGGCTTGAGTTATCGCGAAGCGCATCTGGTAATGGAGATGCTGTTCGATAGCGGGCAGCTCGGTTCGATTGAAATGGTAGAAATCAACCCGATCCTCGACTACCGCAATCAAACGGCGGCGCTGGCCGTCGGCCTCATCTGTTCCGGCTTAGGTAAGTCGATACTCTAAAGCGGTCTACTATAACCGAATAACGGCCTTACCGGCGCAATTGACGCCGCCGCCGCATACCGCGGGATCCCAGCTCGCATCGGCAAGGAGATTCCGAATTCGTTCTTCGAGCTGCGCGTCGACCGGCGGTTCGAAGCTCACGCTTTCAGTGCGTCCGTCGTCGCCGACCGCGACGATCAGCGTGACGTGCGTGCCTAGCGCATCGAGCTGTTTGCGGACGCCGGGATCGAGAACCGGATCGGGCTGCTCGGCTCCGAACGGAAGATAGCCGCCCGTCTGATGCGTTCCGACGCTTGCGATTGCTCGCACTTGCGGCGACGGCGTCGCTTGTGGAACCCCGTTTCCATTGACGCTGCCCGAGCCGGCCTGCTGAACCGAACCAACGGCAGGCGCCGCGGGCGCATCGGTCGCGACGACGGGAGCCGGTGACGAGTGACGGTGCGGTACGATGCTGGCCATCCGAACGTTGCGGGTGAAGTTGACCTTCGCGATAACGGCGTGGCGCGGAGCTACGGCGCGAGGCGGCGGATGCGGCGCTCGCGGTGGGGTGATGACCACCCGAAGAACGTGCGAAAAGCTGACCGTTTCGACGGGCGTAACCGACGCCGACGTCCACGCCAAAGCGGGAATCGCGAGCGCGACCAGCGCGTGAATCGAGATCGATGCGAGCGTTGCCCGCTCCATGCGGGCCCGCGCCACGGTGGCCATAACAGTCCTCTCCTTCGCTGGCAACGCGCGCGCGGCCCTACCCGTGACGAAGAGGGTAAGGCGGCGCCTGCAAGAATTTCCCGGCGACGCCACACTCAAAGAAATATCTCCAGCACGCCGCCCGCCTGGCACGCAGAGCGCCTGCCTCGCCCCCTACACAAATCCCGCCTTTTCCAGGCGGGGCTTTTGAGATCGTCTATGCCGATCCGCCATGGTCGTACTACGGGAGCCGCATCAAAGATGCGGCAGCGGCCAAACACTATTCGTTGATGTCCCAGGAGGAGCTGGCGCGACTGCCGGTGCGTGACCTCATGGCGAAACGCGCGGCGCTCTTTCTGTGGGCGACCGGCCCGCGGCTGCACATGGCGATCGAACTTATCGAGCGCTGGGGGCTGAATTTTCGTGGGGTGCTCTATGTTTGGATCAAAACGAATCGACGCGGCGAGATCATCGCCGGTCAGGGCGTGCCGCCGACCTTTACCAAACCGACCACCGAGTTTGTTCTGGCGGCAACCACCATGCCGACGGGAAGGCCGTTTCCCGTTCTCGACCTAGCACAAGCGCAAGTCGTGCTCCATCCTCGCTCCGAACATAGCCGCAAGCCGGCGATCTTCCGAGCGATGATCGAACAGCTCTGCGGCAAACGCAAACGCATCGAATTGTTCGCGCGCGAATCGGCCCCGGGTTGGACCTCGTGGGGGGCTTAGATTCCGGCAGTTGCCCCGGCAATTAAAGCACCACAGATCGTCGCGATAAAATTTACTGCATCGTTCGCGATCCAGGCGACGCCACGCCGTAACACCGCCGGCGTTCCGCAGGAGTGACGATCGGTTTCACATTCACGACTGCAGGTTGGACACCAGCGTAATGCTTGAAGGCTCGCACCGACCAGCGAATCGGCGAGTGCACCGGCGATGCCGCCCAGAGCGACGGCCCAAAATGGTCCCAGGTGCACGAGCCACGCCGTCAGCGCTACACAGATCGCGCCTCCGGCCGAAGCGACGCTGCCCAGCAGGGTGACGCCGCCCGAGAGGCCTGCGGCAACCGGTCGCAACGTGAGAATCGAGACGGGGTTCCGGCGCGAAAGCATTCCGACTTCCGTTCCCCACGTGTCGGCCGAGGCTGCCGCAAACGCACCGGCAAAAGCCGCCGCAAGCGGCGCAAAGCCTCGCGACGCCGCGACGATGCAGACCGCAGCGACGCCGCCGTTGGCGAATACCTGCCATGCATTGCGCGGTGCCTGCTTTTCGTCGCCCAGCGTTCGTTTGCGCTGCGAGCCCACGCGCGACAGGACCGCCGATGGGATGAAGAAGGCGAAGAGCACCGCCGCGGCGCGCCAACCTCCGGCGCCGAAGACGGCGGTGCCGACGACGAACGCAGCGATGGCTCCGCCGATGGTCAGCGTGCGGGCACGGTAGGCAAGGAGTGCGACGGCACCCGCCAAGGCAGCGGCGAGTGCGAGCTGCGTCACGTTTTGGCAGCGAAGTGTGCTTGGAGCGCGTCGAGCAATCCGGCCGTCGTAAAGACGGTAGCAACGACGCTTACCGTAAGTCCGGCTTCCGTTGCGGCCCGCGCCGTGATCGGGCCGATACAGGCAACGCACTTTTCGCGCGCAGCGTCCGTCCCCGGCTCGTCGCCGCCGAGCGCCGCGCAGAAGCCGCGCACCGTGCTCGCGCTGGTAAACGTCAACACGTCGGCGCGAGCAACGGCGTCCCCGAAATTAGGTGGCTGCGCGAAGATGGTTTTATAGGCCGCGACGACGTCGGGACGAAGTCCCGCCTCCTCGAGCATGCGCGGCAAAGCGTCGCGCGCCTCTTGCGCGCGATAGACGAGAACGCGGTCGCCCGGCGCGGCTCGCTCGATCAGCGCGCGCGCGAGCTCTTCGCCGATGAAGGCGCCGGGCATAAGGTCGGCGCGAATACCGTGCTCGCGCAGACGCTCGGCGGTTCGATCGCCGATTGCCGCCACGCCGGCGCTACCGAGAGCGCGGGCGTCCGCATTGCGTGAAGCGAGCGCCGCGAAGAAAGCGTCGACGCCGTTTTGTGAGGTGAAAACCAGCCACCGGTACGCAGCCAGCCCGTCGAGTGCGCGCCGCGCGGGCAACGGATCGTCGGGCGCCGTGATTGCGATGGTCGGCGCGACAATCGGCTCGGCCCCGCGCGCCAGCAGCGCGTTCGCGAAAGAGGCGGATTGCGGACCGGCGCGCGTAACGAGAACGCGCTTCCCAAAGAGACCGTCGTTGTCGAACCAGCGCAGGCGTTCGCGCAGCGCGGCTACTCCGCCGACGACGACGACGGCCGGCGCGCGCAGGCCCGCCGCCGCGGCCTCGCCGGCGATGGTCACGAGCGTGGCGACTACGGTGCGCTGGCTCGGGCGCGTTCCATCGGCAACGACCGCTGCAGGCGTCTTTGGATCGAGACCGTTGGCGATCAGCCGTTGTGCGATCTCGGAAAGGTTCTCCATCGCCATGAGCATGACGAGGGTGCGATTGGGATCGGCAAGCCGTTGCCAATCGAGCGTGGAAGCGGGCTTCGTGGGGTCTTCGTGACCGGTAAGCACGGTGAAAGCGGCCGCGTGCTCGCGATGCGTTACGGGAATTCCCGCGTAAGCGGGCGCGGCAACGGCCGACGAAATGCCGGGTACGATTTCGAACTCGATGCCCGCTTCGTGCAGCGCTTCGGCTTCTTCACCGCCGCGACCAAAAACGAACGGATCGCCGCCCTTCAAACGCACGACGCTGCGACCTGAGCGCGCCCGCGCCAACATCAACGTGTGAATTTCGCTTTGCGGCATTGCGTGATCGCCGCCGCGTTTGCCGACGAAGATGCGTTCGCATCCGGAAGGCGCGAGCGCGACGATCGAATCGGCGGCGAGCGCGTCGTAGAGTAAGACTTCGGCGCGGCGCAAGATTTCGGCAGCCCGTAACGTCAGCAGGCCCGGATCGCCCGGGCCTGCGCCGACCAAGTAAACTCGTCCGGCCTTATCGCTCGCCATCGGCCAGGGCTTCGAGCTCGAAAAGCTCGTCGAGCACCCGCGCGTGCGACAGCGCTTCACTGCGATCCAGCGTCGCCTTTTCGCGGATCTTCAGTATCGCCGAATGCAGAAGCTTGGAGACGATCGTCAGCGTCATGCCGGTGACGAGCATGCGTTCGCGCTCGTCGAGCTCGGGGCAACGCGCCAGCAGCCGTTCCAGCTCGGCGACGCGAATCGCTTCGGCTTTCTGCGTCAGACGCGAGATAACGGGAACGGCAATGCGCGAGCGATACCAGATGTCGAAACGCTCGGCGTATTCGTCGATGATCTCCTCGACGTGCGGAATCGCTTCGCGGCGCGTTTCGAGGCGTTCGTCAACCACAGACTTGAGATCGTCGATGTCCATCAGCGTTACGTTGGGTAATTCGGCGACGTCGGGATCGACGTCGCGCGGCACGGCGATGTCCACGACGAACATCGGACGGTCGGGACGGCGCTCCATCGCAGCGCCCAGGCGTTGCGCGTCGATGACGAAATTGGCGGCGCCGGTCGAGGCGACCACAACGTCGGCGGCGACCAGCGCTTCGGTGAGATCAGGTAACTCGACGACCTCGCCGAAGCCCGCCTCGTCCACGAGATCGCGCGAGCGCGAGGCGGTTCGATTGACGACGACCACGCGCGCCGCACCCTCCGCGCGCAAGCGCCGTACCGCGGTGCGCCCCATCTTGCCGGCTCCGACCACGAGAATGGACTTCGCCTCCAGAGTTCCGAGGCGGCTCTTAGCGGCTTCGACCGCTGCGGTTGCGATCGAAACCGACTCGCCGCCGATGTTCGTTTGGGCGCGTGCCGCTTTGCCGGCGGCCAGGGCTTCGCGAAAGAGATGGTGCAGCGTGCGGCCGAGCGATTTCACTCGCGTCGCCGCAACGTACGCATCTTTGACCTGTCCGAGAATTTCCGCTTCGCCGATCAGCATCGAATCGAGCCCGGTGCAGACGCGAAAGAGATGTTCGACGGCTTGATGGCCGAGCCGCGTATAGAGATACGACTCGAGGTCGTAGCCGGTCGTTCCGTGGCGGAAGTTCGCGAGGAACGATTTGATCTGCGCGACGCCCAGCTCGTAATCGTCGAGCTCGGCGTAAATCTCCAAGCGTCCGCAAGTCTGCAGCATCACGGCCTCGCGCACCGCCTCGTAGTCGCGTAAAGCAACCAGCGCCTCGCTCATCCGCGAGGCGGGGAACGCGTGCCGCTCCCGCACTTCTACGGGGGCGGTGTGGTGGGAGAGCCCGATGCACGTGATGGGCATTATGGCTCCATCCTAGAGGCCCGGCGAGCCTTCGACAAGCGATTCCATCGCAGTCGGGGCAGCTTTGGGGCTGGTCATGCCCTTGCCAGAAGGTCCGCCAGCGCGCCTTCGGCCGCGGCGACCGTGCGATCGACGTCGCGGGCCGTATGTGCCGTCGAGAGGAAGTCGGTTTCGAAAGGCGAGGGCGCAAGATAGACGTTGCGCTCGAGCATGGCGCGAAAGTAGCGGCCGAAAAGCGACGTATCGGACGCGCGCGCATCGTCCAAGTTCCAGACCCGTTCGGACGTAAAGAAGATCGAGAACATCGAGGCGACTTGGTTGCAGGTGTGCGAAATCTCGTAACGGTTCATCAATCCGTCGAGTGCGTCGGTGAGCTCTCGCGTACGCGTCTCCAATCGTTCGTAGACGCCGGCATCTTCGGCGAGGACGCTCAGCGTCGTCAGCCCTGCCGCCATCGCGAGCGGATTGCCGGAGAGCGTGCCGGCCTGGTAAACGGGACCCTCCGGCGAGAGGTATGCCATGACATCGGCTCGGCCGCCGAACGCGCCGACGGGCAAGCCCCCGCCGACGATCTTGCCGAGCGTCGTGAGATCCGGCTGGATGCCTTCGCGCCCTTGAGCTCCGCCGCGGCCGACGCGGAAACCGGTAATCACTTCGTCGAAAATCAGCAGCGCGCCGTGCTGCGTGCAGAGATCCCGCAAGCGCTGCAGGTATCCCTCGCGGGGCAGTACCAGCCCCATGTTGGCGGGATACGGCTCGACGATCACGCAGGCGATCGCTTCGGGATTCTCGGCGAATGCACGCTCCACCGCGGCGAGGTCGTTGAACGGCAACACGACGGTATCTCGTGCCGTTCCTTCGGTAACGCCGGGTGAATCGGGCGTGCCGTGCGTCAGCGCTCCGGATCCGGCGGCGATCAAAAACGAGTCGCCGTGACCGTGATAGCACCCGGCGAACTTTACAATTTTCGGACGGCGGGTAAAGCCCCGCGCCAGCCGCACCGCCGAGATCGTCGCTTCGGTACCGCTGGAGACGAATCGAATTCGCGCGATCGAGGGAACCATCGAGATTACCAGCTCGGCGAGCTCGCTCTCCAACTCGGTCGGCGTTCCGAACGACGTGCCGCGCATGGCGGTTGCGGCGATGGCTCGCGTCACCGCGGGATGCGCGTGCCCGAGAATCAGCGCGCCCCACGACATCACGTAATCCACGTATTCGTGACCGTCGAGATCGTAGATCATCGCGCCCGAACCGCTCTTCATGAATACGGGCGAAAGCCCGACGGCACCGAGCGCGCGTACCGGCGAGTTAACGCCTCCGGCGATCACCCGTCGCGATCGAGCGAAAGCGGCAATCGAACGCTCAAGCCTCACGCGGTGACACTCCCTTCGAGATCGGCTTCCCGGTTGACGTTGTAAAAATAGAACTTATCGAGCGGAACGAAGCGCGCGGCAATGCGCGCGACGAGCTCGCGTATCGCACTGCGCCCGCCGCGCAGCAGCGCGGAGCCTTCGCGAAGTATGGCGCGCCGTTGGTAAAGCGCTGCCAGCGGTTCGATGCGCCCATCGTGCTGCGGGACGATCGCCTCGTCGCCCTCACGCTGCGCAAAGGCGAGCGCGTTGAGGATGTCCGCGTCGAAATGCGGCATGTCGGCGGCAATCGCAAAGATCCAGGGCGATGCGATCAGCGAACACGCCGAATGCAGAGCGGCCAGCGGACCGTCTCCGGGACGGCGGTCGATGAGCAGCGGCGCGTCGAGCGCGGCGTCGATCGGCGCCGGAAACGAGCCTTTGGCGGCGACGTAGACGGGCCAGGATGAGACGCGCAGGCGACGATAGCTGCGTACGATCATCGGCTCGCCTTCGACGGTGCGTTCGAGTTTGCCGGGAAAGCGGCGCGCATTGCCTCCGGCCAACAGTAGTACTGCGGCATCATCCATGGCGTTGCGCGTACGCCTTGGCAAAGTAGGTGATGAC
>CAZMPP010000109.1:6761-8705 GCA_964568035.1 uncultured bacterium | reverse complement strand
GTACACGGTGGTGCCGTAGAGCTTGCCCTTGACCTTAACGAGAGGACCCGCGTGCGGGTCTCTGCCGTCGTCGCCGTCGTGCCCACTTTTGAAACTGTAGAGCACGCTGTACGCGGGACTCACGTGCGTTCGCGCCGTCGCAACTCCGGCAGGCAATGGGCTCAACGGCGGCGTGATTTCGCTTCTGCACCCCGCTACCATCACCGCTAGAATCACTGCAGCAAAGGTCTTCATACGTCCGTCCCCCTGAAGCTGTAACTTCGATAGCCTTGAGTGTTCCCCCGTCCCCACGGCGTTCAGGCGAGTCGCAGACACACGCTAATCGGAGATGCATCAACCACCGTCTATCAGTTTATACGGCGCTCGCGAAATAGGATTTCCTGGAATCCACGAGGAACGCCGCCACACGTTTCAGCACCAATACAATATTGGGGGGTCGCATGTCTGCGCAGCTGTTACTCGTCCTTGCTTTCCTCGGCCTCATCGTCCCAGCCGGATGTTCTTCTTCCGGCGGTGCGCCTGTGGTTTTGAGTCGAGCGCTGCCGCAGGGCGGATCTCCGAGCCAATACATTAGCCACGTTATCGTCATCATCCAAGAGAACCGCAGCTTTGAAAACTTCTTCACCGGTTATCCCGGTGCCAACGCGCCGCGGTCGGGCTGCGCGATTCCCGAGAGCAACGCGCGCCCGGGGATTTCCCGGCGTGTCGGGCGCCGCGGCTCGAGTTCGTGTCCGCCCGGAGACATCTCGGTTGCGCTCAAACCGATCACCTTCAACTCTGTCGACTTAGGGCACAACTGGCAGTCGTCCCAGGTCTCTTGGGACAACGGGAAGATGGACGGCTTTTCGCAGTTTTGCTGCCGAGGTGGCCCGTATCCGGCGTATTCGTACGTGATTCGGTCTCTGATCAAACCGTACTGGGACATCGCGCAGCACTACGTGCTCGCGGATGAAATGTTTCCGACGGAGTGGGGCGGGAGTTTCACCGGACATCTAATGCTGGTTGCCGGCACCGACGACATCGATCACGCGCCATCCGAGGCCGAGATAGATACCCCAACAGCCGGGCCCTACGATTGCGATTCGCCGCCGGGGACGAAGAGCTCGTATGTGACGTCCACACAGAAAGTGGAAATGGATAAGGGTCCGTTCCCGTGTTTCGACCAGTGGCACTCGATAGCCGACGTGCTCGATGATGCCGGCGTTTCGTGGAAGTACTACGCGACCAGAAAGCTCGACGCAGGCATCTGGGAGCCCTTTGAAGCGCTGCGGTACGTTAGGTACGGCGCCGATTGGGCCTCCGACATTATCGCGCCGCAAACCAAAATACTAACCGATCCCGGCAAAGGGAACTTGGCATCGGTAAGCTTTGTTACTCCCAGCCTGGCCGACTCCGATCACCCGCCGCTCAACCACAAAAAGGGGAGCGACCTCGGCCCTTCATGGGTGGCATCGGTCGTCAACGCGATCGGGGAGAGTTCGTACTGGAACTCTTCGGCGATCATCGTCGTGTGGGACGACTGGGGTGGATGGTACGATAATTCGAAGCCACCGCAGCTTGATTATCGTGGGCTCGGTTTCCGCGTTCCGTGCCTCATCATCTCGCCTTACGCCAAGAGCGGTTACGTCGATAGCACCCAATACGAGTTTTCCAGCATTCTAAAGTTTATCGAGGAGGTCTACGGGACCGGAAGCATCGGGCCGCGATCGCGAGGCTATACCGACCAACGCGCAACGAGTTTGGACGCCGCCTTCGACTTCAAGCAACCGCCGCGGCCCTTCACTGCGATTACTTCGAAGTATCCGGCGTCGCACTTCCTGCATGAGCCGCCGTCGAACGAACCCGTCGACACGCAATAGATAACCTACATGGCACGGCCGCTTCGGCGGTGCCGGCACTCCCAGGAAGGTCCCGGTAAATGCTGCGGCACCGCCTTTGCGTTTA
>CAZMPP010000109.1:0-6751 GCA_964568035.1 uncultured bacterium | reverse complement strand
TGCGTTTACTCCCTCATCTAGCAGCCTTTGTTTGTTCCCGTCAACACATAGTTACGCGATTTGAGCGTCTTCTCGTAACACGAGCCATCGAGGTTGAGCGATTTGTATTGTTGGTGGCTCTTGCCATTTGACGGAGTAAAGCCGGCTCCCTTAAAGGTCAGTGTATCGCTGGTGTTCACCGTGTCGAGCAACGACCACGACGACGCGCGTTTCTTGGTCTGATCGAGTCCGCTGCCGCTCTTCGTCTGTTGGACGTCGGCAGTCTGCGTCGCCGTCCCTCCGGATGCGACGTAGTTGTATTTCAGATTCAGTGGATAGCTCCACAGGCTGTGGGTTTTCAGTGTGTGCCCGCCCGAGGTCGTCTTACTGTTCGAATCGATTGTCGTCGTCTGAATGATGTTCTGTAAGAACTGCGTCGCCGACACTACGATTTTCTGCTTGTTTGAGAACGAAACGTTCTGCGTCACGGTGGTCGTCACACGGCCGTGTGAGGTAAGCACGTAGCCCTTGAGACTAACCGGATGCGTGCCCGTTACCTTGATCGACCCCCTGGCATCGCCGTACTGGTCGATCTTCACGCGCTCCACCACCGACTGCGCCGGCGACATCGCCGTGCCGTTTTTAATCAGTCCGCCGGTAACCTGTGTCGAGCCGTGATCCTCGTACACCACCAACGTGGCGTTGGCAGCAAAGTAGTTATCGTCGTTGAACACCGAAACCGCGACCGTATGCGGGTTACCGTCATCGAGTTGAGCTGCAAACGGCGTCAGATCGATGCGGTACGGTTTGAAGTTGAGCGTCTCGACGCCCACGATGGGAATCCAGAAATACGGATCGATGCCGCCCGTGTAGATCCAGGGATAGATCGGCGCGACACCGGCCGGCTGTCCGTCTACCGTCACCTCGCCCTCGCGGAAGGCCGTGCTGCCGCAGTTGTTGAGCTTCTGCGCGAGGTCATTTGGGAAGCACGTGTACCAGAACTCGTCGCCGCCTTGCGATTCGAGGAAGACGTCGAGATATGCCGCTTCCACGTTGGTCGGGAACGTGAACGATCCGCTCATCTGATCGGTCGGACCGTCGAGATATACATATCCGCCGGTTGCGCCGGCCGAGAGCGGATAGACCGCGTCGGCAACCGCCGCCGCCGGATATTGCTTGCTTGCGGGGTAAAAATCGAGCTCGGCCGTGCCGTAGATGATGCCCGTGTACTGCGAGTTGACGATATTATAGACGGACGCTTGTCCGACCGACGCCTGCGAAAAAATCGGCGCATACTCGGTCACGTCGCGTTCGACGTTCCACTCCGGACTCGCATTGCGGCCCGGCTCCGACGTCGTTCCAAAGAAGACGTTGGTCGCGCCGATCCACACCGCTCCGGTTCGATCGTACTGGACGCCGGCCGTGACGCGGAAGTGCATCCTGAAGACGATCTTCGCATATGGTCCGGGGCAGTTCGCCGGCGGCGTGTAGTTGAACGGATGATCGCTATAGTCGGCAAAATCTCCGACGTTCAGTTGTCCCGAGACAAGCGGCGGCGTGTGCGGATTGAAGAGTTTGTCGACGCACGGCTTCTCGGCCGGGTGTGAAACGGGTGGCTCGGCCGTCGCCGGATAACCGGCCCCGCCTGACGCGTTAGCGCCCAAACCGCCCTTCATCAAGAAGCGTAACTTTTCGGCGCTGCGCGCTGGGGCGAGCGCTCCTCGCTGTGCCGGCCCCGCCGCGCCGTTGGGAATGGCTCCGTTAAACCCGCCGCGACCCGCACACGCGGTTGATGCGGCAAAAACCACCAGCGCGGCCGCGCACTGCAGCCGGCGAATAACATCTGGGCGCATCTCTAAGAACCTCCGATAAAAACGAGCAGGCGGCGTTGCTTCCGCGCGCCGCCTTGACCTCGCCTTCTCCCGCCCGGAGGTTTACTGGATTACTGGCTCATGCTTAGTTCATCACCAAGTAGTTCGGCCCACTCAGGGTCGTCTTGACACCCTCGATGGTGCGCAGCGGGGTCGCGTTGCCGTTAGCGGTAGGCGCGAACTCTTTGATTGCGTTACCAGTGAAGTCGGCGACCCAGATGTGACCGTTAGAATCGGCCACGACGCCTGCCGGGTACGAGAGACCGGTGATTTTTTGCAAAGGAGCGACGTTACCGTTGGCACCCTGCGCGAAGACCAAAACCCCGGCATACTCGTCGGCGACGAGCAGCTCGCCACTGGCGTTAAAGGCCAGTGCGAAGGGCTTCATCAGCCCGGTGTTGCTGCCGGAGATCGTGACGATCGGCGTCGCGTTGCCTTTCGCGCTTTTCGCAAAACCAACGATGGAAGCCGAGTAGATGTTAGCCGCGTAGAGCTGACTTTGGCCGTTCATCGCCATGCCGGTCGGTCCGTCGAGCTGGGTTTTTGCACCGGCAATCGTTCTGACCGGCGCGACGTTGCCGTTGGCGTTCGCGCCGTACGACGTGAGCGCACTGGAGGAATAGTTGCTGGCCCAGAGGTGGCCCGCCGGATCGACGTAGAGGCCTTCGATAGAGCCAAGCTGTGTATTGCCTCCAGCCAGGACGCGCGTCGGGCTGATGTTTCCGTGGGCGCCTTTCGCGAAGACCTCGACCTGCGAGGCGCCGTCGTCGGCCGTATAGAGGTTGCCCTTACCGTCCATAGCGAGCGAATCGGGCTGGTAGAAGCCGGTCTTCGATCCGCTAATCGTGGTGGATGGCGCGGCGTTACCGTGCGCGTTTACGGTAAAGCCGAGGACGCTGGCTCCGTCGCGGTTAGCGGTGAAAATCTCCACCTGATGGTGGTGCCCGTCGGGCTGCGCAGACTGGAAAGTGGGCGGAGCGGGGGCTAAAGGCGTAAAGCCCCCGCTCACGGGGGTCTGTCCGGCGCAAGCCGTTAGGCTCGCGGCCAGAGCGAGGACGGGCAGGACGTGCCGGGCGATGGATGAGGGATGCATGATAGCTGAAAATCTCCTGGTAGCTTTTCGGGTGGTGTGGCCCCATCGTAGCCGCCGGGGCGTACCAAAACGTACGGGCCGGGAAGCCGTCGCCGGACGCGAGAACCTCTCTCGGACGTGGCTAAGGCCGTTGCTAAAAAGAACGACCCGGATCGGGCGCAGGCTGCGACGCCGGGGCGCTTGGAGTTTCGCCTCTTCGGCCATCTCGAGGTAACCCTCGACGGGCAGCCGTTCAAGTTGGCGACGCCGCGTAAGTCGCTGCAAGTGCTGGCCTATCTTCTGCTGCACCGCGGTACTGCCGTGTCGCGCGAGTACCTCGCGTTCTTGCTCTATCCCGACGACGAAGAGACCGCCGCGCGCGCAAAGTTGCGCGCAACGCTCAGCGACCTCATCAAGACGCTGCCGCAGCCGGCATCGCAATATATCGTCGTTGACACCGATAAAGTCTCTTGGAACCCCGAAACCGCGGTTTGGCTCGACGTCGACGTTTTTGCCGACGCCGCGGCGGATCGACGGCGGGTGGCCGAAGCGATCGAACTGTACCGTGATGACCTCTTGCCGGAGATCTACGACGAGTGGCTGGAGGCCATTCGCGAGCGGCACCGCAACGCGTACTTGCGCTGCCTCACCGAACGCGTCGCGGAAGCGCGGCGCAATGCCGATCTAGCGCTGGCAATCGAAACCGCGCGTAAAGTTCTGGCCATCGACCCTTGGCGTGAAGACGTGGTGCGCCGCATCATCGCGATGCGTTACGAGGCCGGAGACCGCGCCGGTGCGCTGCAAGAATACGCGTCCTTCACAAAACGACTGCAAGACGAGATGGGTGCGAAACCGATGGCCGAAACGACGGCCGTCGCCGAACGTATCGCCAAAGACGAAGCCCCCGGCGACGACCAAGACGAGCCGGCGCGATCGATTACGACAAGCGGTGCGGCGATCTTACCGTTCGTGGGGCGGCGCGACGAGATGGAGCGTCTGCTGGAAATGTGGACACGAACGGCGGCCAAGCGTGGCGCGTGCGCGTTCGTCGGCGGCGAGGCGGGAATCGGAAAGTCGCGACTGGTGCTGGAGTTCGCTCGCGCCGTCGAGGATCGCGGCGGACGCGTCCTCTTCGGAACGACGAGCGCCCCCGAAGCCGTGCCGTACGAATGCATCGTCGAAGCTATGCGCTCGGCGCTTCCACTCGTTGCGGCGCTCAAACCAAGTATCGAGCTAGCCTGCGTCGCGGCGCTGCTACCCGAGCTTCACGCGCGCGCCGAGCTTCCCAACGCTCCGCGGCTCGACGCCGAAAGCGAACGCATCCGCCTCTTCGAATCGCTATTCCGCTGCGCGGCGGCGATGGCGACGCCCCGGCCGTTGCTATTGATCCTCGAAGACGTGCATTTGGCGCAGGCGGCGTCGCTCGAACTGCTGCAGTATCTGCTCCGGCGAATTACCGGCCTGCCGGTGATGGTCGTGCTGACCTATCGCGACGATGAGGGCGCACAATTGCATTCGCTGCATCGCTTGCGTCGCGAGGCGCGCGTTTCGGTCGGTTCGCAAAGCCTTTGGCTGAGCCGTCTCTCCGAGAGCGACGTTGAGCAGCTGCGCATTACGGTAACCGAAGCGACGGGCCGTTCTGCAAAGGCGCTGGTCGCAGCCTCGCACGGCAATCCGCTCTTCCTGACGCAGATCGTCTCGGATGCACGAGAGGGAGAGCCGGGCGCCGAACCCGCCTCGCTGCAGCAAGTCGTCGCGCGGCGCATCGAGCGCCTTTCGGATCCCGCGCGGACAGTCGCAGAGATTGCGGCCTGCATCGGCGATCGGTTTTCGCGCGACACGGTTCGCGAAGTCAGCGCGTGGGACGAACCCGAACTCAACGACGCTCTCGACGAACTGCTCGACCGGCGCATCGTCCGTGAAGCAGGCGGGCGCGGCTTGCTGGAATACGCTTTCACGCACAACCTCATGCTCGAGGTGATCGCGCAAAGCATTGCGCCCAAGGATGCCGCCGTGCGTCGCCGGCGCATCGCACGCGTGCTCGAAGAGCTCTATCCGGAGCGCTTCTCCGAATTCTCGCCGGTGCTCGCCGCCCATTACGAGTGTGCCGGCGACACGGCCAATGCAGCGCGCTGCTATCTGGAAGCGATTCGCCGTTCAATTTCCATCGGCGCGCTCGAGGAAGGGCGCGCGCTATGCACGCGCGCTTTGGCGCTCGACCTGCAAAAGAAGGCTCGAGCCGAGCTGCTGCTCGAGGCGGTAACCGTCGCGGCGCGGCTCAACGACCGCGAACGGCGCAGCGAAGCGTTGCGCGAGCTCGAGGGCTTGGCTCGCGACCTCGGCGATCGCTCGATTTTACGCGAAACGCTGCTGCAGCAGATCGAGTTTGCCTCGGCGACGGGGGATGCCGAAGCACAAGAAGTTGCGGTTCGCGCGTTGCGCGAGGCCGTCACGGAAGGCGATGACGGGGCAGATGCGGTGGCGAGCCTGGCGGAAGCGCGGGTCGAGCTGACCTACGGCCGTCTCGCACAAGCATTCGACGCGGCGCAGGCCGCGTTGCGCGGAAGCCGCGCGGCCGGCGACGAGCCCGGCGCGGTACGCGCGCTCTGCTTTTTGGCCAAAGTGGAGGGCTACCGCGGCAATCTCAAATCGGCGGCAACACTCTTTGACGAAGCCGCACAGGTTGCGGCGCTGGCCGCCGATCCCGTCTTGGAGCTTCTGGCGCTGGGCAGCGGTTGGGTCGTGGCGTATCAGCACCGCGACATGGCGCGCGGTCGCGCCCTTGCCGAACGGTGCGTAACGCTTGCTGTGAAGATGGGCGACCGTCCGAGCGAGGCGCAGGCCTTCGGCCGTCTGGGCATCTCGCTGCTGGCATCGGACGCGCAGATCGCCGACGCGCGGCGTTACTTCGCCGCCGCCGTCCGAACCTACGAAGAGAGTGGTGACAAGATTGGGACCGCCGCGCAGGCGATGAACCAATCGGTGCTGGAAGCGCGAATCGGCTTCTTTGACCGCGCCGTCGCCGCGACCGAGAAAGCGTTGCGCCTCTTCGAAGAAGCAGTGGATGCGCGCGGACGTCTAGGCGCGCTCTCCAACCTCATCTATCTGCGCGCCTGTGCCGCCGACGTTCGCGGCGCGCAAGACGCCGCCGATCGCGCCCTCGACGACGCGCGCCTGCATGGATTCGGGCTGCTCGAGGCGTCTGTCTTAGAAAACCTTGCGTTCGCCGAAGGCTCGGTCGGAAATTTCGATCGCGCCATCGAGCTGGCGGAAGCGTCGTTTGAGGTGCGCTCGCGCTCGGAATCTATGGTTTGGTCGAGCAAGACCCTCGCCGACGTTGCCGTTTGGTACGCCAATCGCGGAAAGCTGGATGCGGCGCTCGACGCAATTACGCGGCTTCTCGCCGACGACGACGCCATCGTGCGCGGCGCCGACTGGCCGTCGTACTGCTATTGGGCGGCGGCGCAAGTCTTACATTTCGCGGGTAAAGCTGATGAAGCAGCGCGCCCGCTCGCCAAGGCCAATCGCCTCATGCGCGAAAGCGCCGCCAACCTGGAGGCCGAAGATCGCCGGCAGTTCCTCGCGATTCCGTTTCACGTCGATCTGCGCAGCGCCATCGAGAGCGGCGTGTGGCCAGATCCGCCGCGGTAAGCGGCGACCTTGTAGCGGTGTGGGTCAGGACAGCCACGAATGTTTCGGTCCTAAGGAGATTAATCGCCAATGCTTCCTCTGCCAGGTAGGACCGCCGCAATAGCGGCAGCCGCGTTATGTCTCGCGACGCCGTTAGCCGCGCAGGCAACGGGCACGCTCAGCATCCATCGCCAGAACG
>CAZMPP010000108.1:0-8739 GCA_964568035.1 uncultured bacterium | reverse complement strand
CGCAGCGCAAGCGAAGCTGGCGGGAACGGGCCGCTTATTGATTCGTCCGTCCGGAACCGAACCGTTAATTCGGGTGATGACGGAGGGCGACGATCGCTCGATAATCGAAGCCGTGGCCGCCCGCGTCGCAGGCCGAATAGAGCAGGAGGCCGAGCGCTTGGCTAAAAGTGAGATATCGTCTGGGCAACGCGACGGAGCGGGGAGGGCACGGCAACGTGATGCCGAAGCGCCCGCCCATCAGGGGAGTCACGAAGGGCCGATATAACGGGTCGTCGGGGCACTCCATTAAGCCTAGACAGGTCACTGAGTCGGGATGCATGTCCCGAGCGGGGGATGTCCCGGTAGGGGTGAATGGGCCGGTCGGTCCTAGGGCTACTCTTTCCCGCCCGAACCCGTCAACTAACCCCGCAAGTGTCGAGAAAGAGGAGTCGGTTCTTGCGTCGTTCGTTGCTCGTTGGGGCTTTTGCCCTATTTGTCGCTAGCGTGAGCTTTGCCGCTCGTGCCGATGCTGCCACGTCACCGCAGTTGGATTTCACGGGATCGTCGGCTGCCACCAACGCTCAGGCCGTGAGCCCTGACGTCGCCGAGTGGACGTCCCATTTGATCATTACCTCGCCGTCCGCGCACCATCACAGCATTAACCGCCTTACCGGCGGCATTTTGGCGCGAACCTCGCGGATCGCCCAAGAGCTCACGCGCAGCGCCATGCGCTTCCTCGGCGTACCCTATGTCTTCGGTGGAACCAGCACGTCCGGCTTCGATTGCTCCGGTTTCGTGCAGCACGTTTTTGCCGGCCTGGGAATCGGGCTGCCGCGCACGGCAGACGCGCAATACGACTTCGGAAGACCGGCCGTCGGCGGACCGCGCGCGGGCGACCTGGTGTTCTTCGATACCTACGGCGGCGTCTCGCACGTCGGCATCTATCTGGGCAAGGGCCAGTTCGTGCACGCCAGCTCGAGCCACGGCGTGATGGTCAGCCATCTGTCGGACTCGTATTGGGCGGCGCGCTACGTCGGCGCCCGGCGGATGGTCGCAGCCCGCACTAAGTAGCCCTCACCGCCGCCCCCTACCAGGGGCATTGCCGTCCGGGCGATAATTCCGTTTGCCGTTTGGGGTTACCATAAGCAAGGCTAAGTGCCGAGCGATGGGGTGTAGCCAAGCGGTAAGGCAGCGGACTTTGACTCCGCCATGCGTTGGTTCGAATCCAGCCACCCCAGAGTTCACTCCAAGCCGCATTGTCTGGAGGAGACTGGACGATGGTGTCTTTATCGATCGGCCGCCCGGCGCTCGTAGTTGCCGCGGCGGTTTTGTTCTCCGCCTGTCAAGGGCCGGTAAGCTCTCCACCTTCGGGGTCACCGCCGCTGCCGGGGGCGGTACAGCGCGGAGCTAGCCAAATCGAACCGGCGTTAGGCCCCGCAGCGTCGGGATGGGCGCCGGCCGATCTGCAAGCGCGCTACAAACTGCCGTCGTCGACGAAAGGTTCGGGCCAAATCGTCGCGATCGTCGATGCGTACGATAATCCGAACGTCGCGTCGGATCTGGCGACGTATCGTTCCAACTACGGTCTGGAAACGGCAAACTTCACCAAGTACAACCAGCGAGGTCAAACGGGTAACTATCCGTCGGGGGATGCGGGCTGGGGCGTCCAGATCGACCTCGACGTTGAGATGGTCTCGGCGAGCTGCCCGCTCTGCACGATTTACTTGGTCGAAGCCAATAGCGCCGAGGGTAGCGATCTTGCAGCGTCGGTGCGTGAAGCCGTGAAGCTCGGAGCACGGATCGTAAATACCAGTTGGGGGTGCACCGCGTCCGACGCCTGCGTATCGAAAAAAGACTTCGACGCCAAGGGGGTCGTCTATCTCGCTGCCGCGGGCAGCGCGAGCGGTGTCAGTGCGCCATCGGTCTTCGACACGGTCGTTGCAGTCGGAGGTACGGCGCTCTCGAAGAACGGTTCGCATTACGGCGAAAGCATCTGGTCGCCCCCGGGCGGTTGCGCGACCGGCATCAGGAAACCGAAATGGCAGCACGACAGCTACTGCAGGTATCGTTTAACCAACGACGTCGCGGCGGTCGCGAATGACGTCGCCGCGTACGATTCCTACGGTTCCAACGGTTGGGTCAAAATCAGCGGCACGGGCGTTGCGAGTCCACTCCTAGCGGGCGTCTTTGGGCTGGCCGGCAACGCATCGAAGCAGCAAGGCGGCAGAACCTTCTGGTCGGCGCGCCACCACCACGATCTTTATACGCTGAGTGGTTCGTGCGGCGGCTACGGTTACGGCCAATACACGGCGTGCACGGGTTGGGGTTCGCCTAACGGAATCGGGGCATTCTAACTAAGCGTCATTCCGAATTCGCAGCACGGTCTGCCCGGCATCACCACCGTCCGCCGAGTAGGTAAACGTGACGCTGCACGCGCCGTGCTTCGAACCGGCAGTGACGAGCCACTGGTCGGCGGCCTGCTGCGAGATCACAGCGACGCCCGATTTGGTGCAATCCTCTTGCTCGGCGAGCCTTCCCTTAGCGCCGCTCGGCATCGTCAGCGTTACCGCGGCGACGCCGGCGTTCGCGGGAGTAAAGTCGATCTCGCACGGCGTTGCTCGAACGCCGCCGGCGCCGCACGTATCGCCCGTCACCGTTACGGCGGGCTGCGGGCTGACCGAAGGGCCAGGCGTCGCTGCGGGGCTTCGCGCGAGGTTCGTGGGAGTGCTTGGTGCCGTCCCGGTCGGGAGCGACGGGGTTTGCTGCATGCTGCACGCAGTGAGTGCAATCGCGGCGATCGGCGCTAAGAGGCGAGGGCTAGCCACGCTGTATTCTCCATGAAATAAAAAGCTTGAGACTTGATACCCGACCCTCTTGGCGGTAAACGCTAATCCAGCCAAACCATAAGAACGTGTGACAAAGTGTGCGAGCGGTGAAGCATAGCGCACGCTTGCCGTCGAACGGGTTGCCGCAGTGAGCAGCAATGAAACGTTGCACGTTACCAATGGCGACGGCGCGCTCTATCTGTTGAAGAAGGCCGGCATCCCCGGCACACACCTGGCCTGGCGCGACGCACTCAACGAGGGCCCCGTGCCGGCCGGCCTCACGCTGGAAAAGGCGAGCGGTTTACGCGCGCGTTATCTTGCCGAGCGTGGTTACGGAAACCCGATCAAGCTCATCCACGACTTCGAGCGGCGCGACGTGCAGCTGCGGCGAGCGCGCGAGTTTCAAGAGGTCGTGCTGTGGTTCGAGCACGATCTCTACGATCAGTTACAACTGCTGCAGATTCTGACGACGCTCGAAGAGCTCGAACTGGAAGCGGGCCAGGTAGCCGTCGTACAAGCCGATCACTATTTGGCGAGCATGACGGTAGACGAGATACCCCCGTTGTTTCGCAAGCGGCGCACCGCGACGGCGGCGATCTTCAAGTCGGCGCGACGAAGCTGGGAGCGTTTTACGTCGTCTTCGCCGGCGGAGCTCTATGCCGCGGCTAACGAAGACGCCATCGGGCTCCCGTTTTTACGCACGGCTATACGGCGTCTTTGCGAAGAGTATCCGTGGACGCGCGACGGACTTTCGCGTTCGCAGCGACAAGCGCTCGAGGCGGTGGCGCGCGGCCCGGCCAGTCCCGACGAGCTCTTCACGCGTGCCGGCGCTCGAGAAGAGGCGGGTTTTCTGGGAAAGCGCAGTTTCGCGCGGATTCTCGACGAGCTCTCCAGCGGGGAGACTGCACTCGTCGAGGGTGAAGGCGAGCAGTTAACGCCGACCGGGTTGGGGCGGCGCGTGCTCGCTGGCGATGCGGATTGGCTCGACCAGCATGCCATCGACCGGTGGGTTGGAGGCGTACATCTCGTGCCGGAGCGTTGCGTTCGCTGGGACGACGATGCGGCCAGGTTCGCGTGAGCGGCAACGCGAAGTTCATAAGTCTACATGACCCATGATGAATTGAGCATTGACCTACACACCGAAGAGGGAGGAGTGCTCGTTTTTAAGCTGCGCGGGAGCCTCGATCTCGCGACGACGCCGACCGTGAAGGCGGCGCTGACGGAAGCCACCGATTCGGGGCCGCACGACATTATCGTGGATCTGACGCAACTGGAGTTTCTCGATTCGACCGGGCTGGGCGTGCTCATCGGTGCGCATCGGCGAGCCGCCGAACATGCCGGATCGTTTCGGCTCGTCATCGGAGACGGTCCGATCGCCCGCCTCCTCAACATCACCGGATTGATCAGCGTCTTCGCCGTTTATAAATCGCTCGAAGACGCGCAGCAAAAACGCGACCGCGTTCAGGCAACGCTCTAAACTTCGTTAAACGCTTCGTCTAGAAGCTCGACGACGTGTTTGACGCTCGCGCGATAGCCCGCCTCGCGTAATCCAGCCGCCACTTGTATCGCACAGCCGGGATTCGCCGTTACGACGATCGTCGCGCCGGTGCGCTCGATCGCGCGCACTTTACGCTGCTGCAGCCGCGACGCCATCTCCGGTTGCGTGAGGTTGTAAATGCCGGCGCTGCCGCAGCAGAGCTCGCTCTCATCCATTTCAACCAGGCGCAGAGCGGGAATTCTGGAGAGTAAGCGGCGCGGCGCGCGGGCAACGCGCTGCGCATGTACGAGGTGGCAAGGCTGCTGGTAGGTTGCGATCGCGTCAACGCCGCGGCTGGGCGAGCCGAGGTCGAGAGCATCGAGAACTTCGGTGACGTCGCGCACGCGAGCCGAAAAGCGTTCCGCACGCTCGCTCCACTCCGGGTCGCCGGCAAACAGCTCGCCGTATTCACGCAGCGCGCTGCCGCAGCCGGCCGCATTAACGACGTAGACGTCGGCGCCGCTCTTCTCGAAGGCGGCGATATTGCGCTTCGCCAGTTCGCGCGCAAAATCGCGATCGCCGGCGTGAACCGCGATGGCGCCGCAACAACCCTGTTCCGCGGGAACCGTTACGGAGAGTCCACCGCGCGAGAGCATGCGAAGCGTTGCTTCGTGAACCGACGCGAAGGCAATCGGCATGATGCAGCCGGCGTGCAGCATGGCCACGCCCTGCGGATGCGACGCATCGACGCGCTGACCGGCCACGGGGAAGAACGAGGCTGAGATCGGGGGCGCTAGCTTGGCGGCCCCGCCGAGTCCGACGAGGCGAGCAATCCATAAAACCCGCGCTTGCTGCGCGAATCGAAGGACCCGGGCTGCGGCATGCATCAGGTCGGGACGCCCGAAAAGCGCCCGCATCAAGCGCTGCGCCGAACGGGCCCGCGAGCTCTCGGCCGGCACTTGCGCGCGCAGAATCTGCGCCCGGGCGGTTTCGAGCAACTGGCCGTAGGCGACGCCCGAAGGACAGACTGCTTCGCAGGCGCGGCAGTCGAGGCACTCGTGCATCTGGTGGACGAAGCCGGCGCTCAGCAGGTCGAGCTGCCCCTGAGCTACCGATTTGATCAGACTAATGCGGCCGCGCGGTCCCGACGTTTCTGTCATAGTTTCGAGGTAAGTCGGACACGACGGCAGGCAGAGCCCGCACCGTATGCAGGCGTCGTAGATTGACGCTTTCGGCTGGTCGGTTCCGCTGAAGCCCCGCGGCACGATCATCGCCGTTTCGGGCTTCGCCCTGCATGGCCGTCAGCTCTTTCGACAACTCGTTGCGGCGTCAAACTCGGAGGTAGCGTGAAGAAACGAATCAAGGTTGCGGTGACCGGTGCGGCCGGACAAATCGGCTATGCATTACTGTTTCGCGTGGCGTCCGGGCAAATGTTTGGACCCGATACGGAGCTCGAGCTGCAACTGCTGGAGTTGGAAGCGGCGCTGCCGAGCCTCAATGGCGTGGTGATGGAACTCGAGGACGCGGCCTTTCCGCTGCTCAAGGCGGTGCGAACCGGTTCCGACGTCAAGGAAGCGATGGACGGCGTAAACTGGGCCTTGCTGGTCGGCGCGGTTCCGCGTAAGGCCGGCATGGAGCGTTCCGATTTGCTGCGCATCAACGGGCAAATCTTTACCGAGCAGGGACGCGCGATCAACGAACGCGCGGCCAAAGACGTGCAAGTCTTCGTGGTCGGCAACCCGGCCAATACCAACTGCCTCATCGCCATGGAGAATGCGCCGAACGTTCCCAAGGACCGTTTCTTTGCGATGACGACGCTGGACGAACTGCGTGCTCGCGCTCAACTGGCGCGCAAGAGCGGCGCCGACATCACGGCGATCACGCAAATGGTCATCTGGGGAAACCATTCGACCACGCAGTATCCGGACTTCGCCCACGCCAAGATCGGCGGCAAGGCGGCCCACGAGGCAATCAACGATCGCGACTGGCTCGAGAACGAGTTTATCGCCACGGTTCAAAATCGCGGCGCCGAGGTGATCAAGGCGCGCGGAGCCTCGTCGGCGGCATCGGCGGCAAACGCGGCCGTGGTCGGCGTTTACAATCTCACGCACGACACGCCGGCCGGCGAGTATTACTCGGTCGGGCGCTGCTCGCACGGCGAGTACGGCGTCGATGCGGGTTTGATCTTTTCGTTCCCGTCGAGAACGGAGAACGGCGTCTCGCGGATCGTCGATGGGCTCGATCACGACGACTTCGGCAAGGGCAAGCTGGCGCATACCCTCGACGAGCTGCGCAAGGAGCGCGATGCGGTTCGGGAGCTCGGCCTGGTCCCCGCCTAAAGCGGGGAAACGGACTCGGTACGGGGCTAACCGAAATACGAGATCAGATGAAAGCCTCTTCGAAGCATCAGCCCGACATCGATCTGATCCACGTCAACGTGGCGTCGACGGCGGGCGCCTACACCGTCGGCAACGCCTCGTTTTTCCGCTACATCCTGCGTTTAGGCGAGCTGGGGCTTCCGCTTTCTCTGGCCGACCAAGAGGCCGTCGACGTGCTGGCCGCGGTCCCGCACGCGCTGGGTCCGGAGGAAGAGATTCCTTCGATTTCGGGGCGGGGCTGGCGCGTTGTGCCGGCCCAGGGCGAGCTGGATTGGCCGGTTTTGGAAGCGACGCCGGAGCGGTTGCATAGTGCCCTCGAGCGAGCGCGTAGCCTGCTGTGGACGCACGCCGCGCGGTTTGCCGTGAGCGCCGGCGAGATGGCGGCCATTGAAGACGAGCTCGAAGCGGTGTACGGCGTTATCATGCGCGCCGAAGCTGCCGGCGTCGCCATCAGCATTTCTTACGTCGCGTAGCGCAACCGTCGCGTGAATCTAGTCTGCGAGCTGCCGCTGCGGGGCGCGGGCGGCGAACCGATTTCCTTTGAGCGCACCGTCTATTCGCACGGCTGCGCCGCGTTACCGCCGGCAACGCTGGAAAGCTCGCCGCTCGTCTACCGGCGCGGTTTTCTTGCCGGGACGCGCGTCGTCGAGGTGGCAATGCGAGAACGTGGAGGGAAGTTGGTCGCCGAAACGCCGGCAAAACTCTCAACGCGCGCGGCCGCCCGCATCGCTGTGGAAATCGCGACGATGTTTCGCCTCGACGAAGATCTAACGCCGTTTTATGCGAGCATCGCCGGAGACGAAATCTTAGGATGGGCCGCACACGGGGCGGGACGCATTCTGGCCAGCCCGACGGTCTTCGAAGACGTCGTAAAGACGATCTGCACGACCAACTGCGCGTGGTCGGCAACGGTGCGCATGACGCGCGCGCTCAGCGAACTCGGAGCAGGTGCCTTCCCCGGGCCCGAGCTGATGGCTGCGGCGCCCGAGTCGTGGTATCGCGACGAAGCTCGCGCCGGCTATCGCGGGGAGTATCTGCGAAGTATTGCCTCCGATGTGGTTGGCGGGTCGCTCGATCTCGAGTCGCTTCGTTCTTTCGAGCGTTTCGGTGACGATGAAGTCGAGGAGCGGCTGCTCGAGCTTCCCGGCATCGGGCCGTACGGCACGGCGCACGTCATGCAGCTGCTGGGCCGCCATCGCCGCTTGGTGCTCGACTCGTGGACGCGCCCGAAGTACTTGAAGGTCAGCGGTAAGCGGCGAGCCGCCGATTCCACCATCGAGCGAGCCTTCGCGCGATACGGCAAGTACGCCGGGCTGGCGTTCTGGCTCTATCTAACGCGCGACTGGATCGAGGAGGGCGCTGTAAAATGATGCGCATCGTCGTAGCGATCGACGGGTCGCATACGGCCCTGCACGCGCTGGCGCGGCTGCTCAAGCTGCGGACGCAGTACTCGCAGGAGCCGGAACTTCACGCCGTCGCCGTCGTCGATTACGCCGGCGTGCCCGAGCAGCTCGGCAAAGCACCGCCCGAAGCACCCGATCTTCTGGCGACCGAGGCGGAAACCGCCCTGGCGGTCGCGCTGGAGCGGGCGCGTGAGGACGGCGCGACGCTCACCTGTCATCTACGGCGCGGACATACCGTCGAACAGATCCTCATGCTGGCGGGCGAGATTCCAGCCGACATGATCGTGATCGGAACGCACGGGCTAAAGGGGCTCAAACGCGCGATGCTCGGCAGTACCTGCGACGGCGTAATCCGCGAGTCGGACATTCCCGTACTCGCAATACGGCACTAGCGCTCAATACGCACCAGCTACCCAAAGCCAGAGAACGGTAATGCAGAGCGTCACCGGAACGACGACGGCGCCGAGACGCAAATACTCGCCACGGCTCATGCGCAGTCCGTAGCGGCGCAGCACCGCGAGCCAAAGAATCGTTGCTAGCGAACCGCTGGTAAAGAAATTTGGCCCGAGATCGACGCCGGCGATTAACGGATAGGCAACGCCGTCGGCTTGCGCGTGCGTCGCGATGTGCGAGGCTGCGACGGCAACGGGCAAGTTGTTGAAGACGTTCGCGAAGAG
>CAZMPP010000107.1:0-8757 GCA_964568035.1 uncultured bacterium | reverse complement strand
TTGTGGCCGCAAACGATTGGCGGCCATATCTTCCGCCACAAGAGCCCCGAGGCAGTTGGTCGCGACCTCGACGAAGCGAAAGCAATCTTTGGTTCTAAAGTACGCGAGTATATGTTCGACGACGACACGCTGACGAACGAAAAAAGCTATGCGATCGCGTTGAGCAAGCACATGAAACGCCTGAAGTTAAGTTGGGCCTGCAACGCCCGCGCCCACGTCGACTACGACACGCTCAAGATCCTGCGCGACAACGGTTTACGCGTTTTACTCGTCGGCTTCGAATCCGGCAACCAAGAAATTCTCTACCGCATCAAAAAAGGTCTGAAGCTGGAGATGGCGCGCAAGTTTATGAAAGACTGCCACGCTCTCGGCATCAAGGTTCACGGCACGTTCATTATCGGGTTGCCGGTCGACACTCCCGAGACGGTTCGCGAAACAATCGAGTTCGCGAAAGAACTGGACCCCCACACCATTCAGGTGTCGATTGCATCGCCTTACCCGGGAACGGAGCTCTACGATCAAGCGCTGGCGAACGGTTGGTTTGCGCGAGACGACCTGGTCTCCGGAACGGGCATCCAGACGTCGACGTTACGCTACGACACGCTGTCGACGGCCGAGATCGAAGACTCGGTGGAGCGGATGTACCGCGAGTTCTACTTCCGTCCGAAAAAGATTGCGAAGATCGTCGCCGAGATGATCACGAGCCGCCAGATGATGGTCCGCCGCTTGCGCGAAGGCGGCGAGTTTTTCAGCTACTTGCGGGCACGGCGAGTACAGGCCGGCGAACGCCGGTTCGAAGCAGCCGCCACCTAAGTCTGCGCGGCAGATTGCGTGTCAAGCCTCCCGAGCTGCCGGGCGGAGGCGAGCGTCTCTTCGAGCATGTTGCGTTGGAATACGATCATGTCGGGGATGTGCGGGAACCTCTCGTCGCTTCGCTCTGCGGTAAGCTGGTAGCGTTCGGCGTCCACGGCTAGCGCTCCGCGCTTTCGCAGCGCCGCCAGTGCGTCGAGGACAGCAGCGTCCGGCGCGCGCTGTACCTCCGGATCCACAAAGACGTTCCCGGGCAGCGAAGCGAGTTGCTCGCGAACCGCGCGCACCGCGTCCTGCGCCGCGAACGTCGTCGCATCCCCGAGTAGAAATGTGGCCAGGAGCGCCGAAGCTGTGACTGGCCGAGCCGCAGCGAGCGACGTTCCGATATCGGCACCATCGGGGTGTCGAAGCACGCGGTAGAGCATCGAAAGCCGCCCGCCCCGGAACGGGTCGTATGCGATCGCGCAAAGCCAGAGGTCGGAAAAAGGCGCGAGAGCCTCGACGATTCCCCCACGCATCGCATGCATGCGGCCGTCGCGACTGAAATCGCCTTCTGGTGTAATGTAAAAGGTCGCTCCGGTGCGCACGCGCTCCACGATAGCGGCAATGTCGCGTTCGGTCACGACGCGCAGGTTCTCGATCACTTCGCGCCGGTAGGGCTGCTTGAGTTTCGACACTTTCACCCAAGCGCGGGCCCGCAAGAAATCGACGGGCTTCCATAGGTCGCTGATCACGCGTCCTTGGAGACCCAACGGCTCGAGTGTTTCGGGCGGGAAGATCGCTTCGAGCGGCAGGTCGCCATGCGCGGCGCGCAACTCTTCGGCCAAGCTGATAAGGGGCCGCGAGAAGAGATGGTTCTCGATTGGGAAGATGCCGTAAGCGCCCCAGAAGCCGCTCAGATTTACGCCGCGGGTAAACCAGGCGGTCCACGGTAACTCCGTTGCGATGAATCCCGTCTCGAAGGTGCGGCGGGAATTGCACATGACCAGCGGCTTCCACGGGTGCAGAAGAAACGTGCGCGCCGTGATCATTTCCCCTTCGTCTATGTGCTGGTGATTAGTGATCAGTACGGTTGCCCCGCGGTCGGCCGGAAAGTGACCCCACTGGCGGACGCGCACTTTGAAGACAAGGAAGGCCTGGCGCACGACGTAGGTGACGGCCGTTATCGTCCAGTTGGGTTTCATCGAGACCCCATGTTCATAGGATTTTTCTTCGTATGCAAAAAAAAGGCCGCCTCCTAAGGTTAGCGAATCGCGTCGCGTGAAGTTCGCGCGTGTCCTGACGGCGGCGCTCGATATTGCTACGGTTGCAGCGATTGGTTATGCGACCGTCGCCATTGTCTGCGTTGCGCGCTTCGGACGGCGCGAACCTGATTTGGAAGTCGTCGAAGACCTGCCCCCGGTTAGTCTGCTCGTGCCCCTGCATGGCGACGAACCGGGCCTCGAGGAAAATCTGCGTTCGTTTGCCTTGCAGGACTATCCTGGTTGTCAACTCGTCCTCGGCGTTGCGCGCGCTGACGATCGCGCACTGGCAATCGCGCAGTGCGTGGCAGCGTCGCTTCCCGATCGGTGCATCGAGATCGACGTCGGTGAAGTCGCCAGCGCGCGTAACCCCAAGCTCGCAAACGTACTCTCGATGATGCGGCTCGTGCGCCACAAGGTGTTGATCCTGGCTGACAGCGACACGCGGGTCGATCCGGCGTACGTCCGCTCCGTGACGGCGCCCTTGCACCAGCGTGGAGTCGGTGCGGTGACCTGTCTCTTCGCCGGCGATCCGGACGCCTCGTTCTCGGCAAAACTTGGGGCAATGTTCATTAACGAGCAGTTTATCCCATCGGTACTCGTCAATGAACTCTTCGGGCCGCCGCGACACTGCCTCGGTCCGACGAACGCGGTGCGCTCTGCAGTTCTCTCTGCAATCGGCGGCTTCGAAGCGCTTGCAGCGCACCTCGCAGACGATTTTATGCTGGGACATAACGTTGCCGCCCGCGGTTTACGCGTCGTGATCTCGCGTTACGTCGTGCGAACGATCGTGACCGACCCAACTCTTGTGGCGCTCTGGAATCACGAGCTGCGCTGGCATCGGACGATCCGGGGCGTACGGCCGGCCGGCTACGCGGGCATGTTCCTCACCTATCCGGTGCCGCTCGCGCTGCTTGCGCTGCTGCTCGCGCCGCGTCCTAAACGCGTAGCGATACTTGTCGCTGCAATTGTTGTGCGCATCGCCTTGCAGCGCATTTCCGGGCGCGTGTTCGGTGTCGCGACTGCCCCGGCGTGGCTAGTCTTGCCGCGCGACCTTTTTGGGATCGCCGTATGGGCTTGCGGGCTCACCGGAAAGGCAGTTCGCTGGCGCGGCGCGCAACTCGAGATTGAAGAGGGCGACGTGCTCGCGGAACGGCGACACTCCGGGGGCTAACGGCCCACCACGGCTACGCCAGCCCCCAGAGATGCCGGGAATCCGAGTTCGCCTACTCGGACACCCCCGCGGCACTAGCCTTGGGCGTGAGTGCCATCTTTCAAGCGTCAATCGACGTTCTCACGACCTTAATAAGGCGTGGCTAATACATTATTTAGCCCTGCCGAGGAACCCTGTTAGGCGCAACGAAATAGCCAGGGCCTTAAGCGAGCTTCCGTCCTCTGTCTTGGCCGGCGGCGGCCGCAGCCTGGCGTCACTGGGGGTACGGCGCCGCGACGCCGCGACACCGAAAAGGCGTCACGAAGGGCAACGCCGGTAGTTGCCCTGGCGGAGGGCGGGGAGGCGATGAGCTTACGACGTCGCGCAACCAAGACGTCGTATTGCCAAACAAGCGGTTAAGCGTAGGTCATAGGCAATTCGTTGTCGTGCCGGATTGGTCGACGAACCGCGCAATAATTGCCACGCGGTGCACCAAAAGGTCAGCGATGGCAGCACGAATCGGATAGGAGCGATTCCCTTTTAAACTAATGGATTTTCTTATATGAGCAGTCCGCAGCTTCGCAGCGACCGCGTAGAGGTTGCTTTTACGGTCAACGGAAGGCCGGTCGAGGTGGTCGTCGATCCGCGCGCGACCCTGCTCGATACACTGCGCGATACGCTCGGTCTCACCGGCACAAAGAAAGGCTGCGACCACGGCCAATGCGGCGCTTGCACGGTACATGTCGATGGGCGTCGCGTTAATTCGTGCCTTTCATTTGCCGCCATGCACGAGGGCTCAAGGATCGACACGATTGAGGGCCTGGGGACGCCGGACAACTTACATCCGATCCAGGCGGCGTTCGTGGAGCACGACGGATTCCAGTGCGGTTACTGTACGCCCGGGCAGATCATGTCGGCGGTCGCGCTATTAGGCGAGCCCTGCGGGCAATCGGACGGCGACGTTGCCGAATGTATGAGCGGCAACATCTGCCGTTGCGGGGCCTATCAGAATATCGTTGCTGCAATACAATCGGTGCGTAAAGCGAAGACGTGAACTCCTTTACCTTCACTCGCGCCCGCAGCATAGCGGATGCCCTGCAACGTTCGCACGACAACGTCAGATTTCTGGCCGGCGGGACGACGCTGGTCGATTTGATGAAGCTCGACGTCGAGCGCCCCTCGGAGGTCGTCGACATCAACGCTCTTCCGCTGGCTGAGTTGACGCCAACGCCGGATGGCGGGCTTAGAATCGGCGCCCTCGCGCGTAACTCCGACGTCGCCCATAATCCCGACGTGGTGCGTGACTATCCATTGCTCTCGCAAGCGTTGCGCTCGGGCGCGTCGGTTCAGTTGCGAAACATGGCGTCGACCGGCGGTAATCTTTTACAGCGCACGCGCTGCGTCTACTTTAGAGATCCGGCGATGGCTTGCAACAAACGGTCGCCGGGGAGCGGCTGCGCGGCGATTGGAGGATTCAATCGTAACCTCGCGATTCTCGGTACGAGCGCGCACTGCATTGCCACGAATCCCTCCGATCAGAACGTCGCACTCGCCGCACTCGAAGCGACGGTTCAACTCACCGGCTCAAACGGCGAGCGCAGCGTGCCGATCGACGCTTTCTATTTGCTGCCCGGCGAAACGCCTGAGCGTGAGACGATCCTCGAGCCCGGCGAGCTGGTGACGTCGGTTACCCTGCCTCCGCCGGCCGCCGGCGCGAAATCGATCTACCTCAAGCTGCGGGATCGGGCTTCGTATGAGTTTGCGCTTGCGTCCGCGGCGGTCGTGGCTACAGTCAGCGACGGTACGATTCAGCGCGTGCGAGTCGCGATGGGCGGAGTTGCCACCAAACCTTGGCGCAACCTCGACGTGGAGACCGCACTGCAAGGGCAACCGGCGACGCACGAGCACTTTACCGAGGCAGCGCGGATTCTTCTTAGCGATGCGAAACCCCAGTCGGAGAACGGCTTCAAAGTCGAGCTGGCGAAGCGCTGCCTCGTTCACGCTTTGAGCCTGGCTACGGCGGTTGCGTAGCTAATGGCCATGAAGATCGTTGGTCAATCTTTGGCGCGCATCGACGGACCCCTCAAGGTAAGCGGAGCTGCAACGTATACTTCCGATCACACTCCGGAGAACGTTGCCTATGCGGTGCCCGTCGGCAGCACCATTGCCAACGGCCGCGTTGCTGGGCTAAATGTCTCGAAGGCTCGGAAGATGCCTGGCGTCATTGAGATCTATCATCGCGTGAACGTCGGGGCGCTTTACAAGCCCTCGCCGGAAGCCGGCGCGATCGACGAGGCACGGCCGCCGTTTGCCGACGACGTCATTCGCTACTACGGCCAATATGTGGCGCTCGTTGTCGCCGAGACGTTCGAAGATGCAACAGCGGCCGCTGCGGTCATTGAGATAGAGTACGCGGACGTGGCGGCTCCCAACGTTGCGCTCGACCTCATCGGAGACGAGGAACCAACGGAGGCCAGCCGGCGTGGGGATCCTGAGGCTGCCTACGGCGCTTCGCCCGTAAAAATCGATCGAACCTACGTAATCCCGGCCGAAACGCACAATCCGATCGAGCTGCATGCATCGCTCGCAATCTACGATGGCGACATGTTCACGCTCTACGAAACGACGCAAGCGATCGCCAACCATCGCAACGTCATCAGCGAGATCCTCGGCGTACCTCGGGAGAACGTGCGGATCGTTATGAAATTTCTTGGCTCGGGCTTTGGCGGTAAGCTCTGGCCCTGGACGCATGGGACCCTGGCCGCAGCGGCTGCGCGCAACCTCGGTCGCCCGGTGAAACTCGTCGTGACGCGTAAGCAGATGTTCCAGACCGTCGGTCACCGTGCACGCACCCAGCAACGAGTCCGAATCAGCGCGCAGCGTGACGGCACCCTGACGTCCCTTCGGCACGAAGCCGTCAACGACGCGGGCATGCTCGACGAATACGACGAGAATTGCGGCGAAGCGACGCCGTACTTCTACGGAACACCGAACCTGCTCGTGACCTCGGCACAGACGCGCCGGAACGTTGGCTCGCCGACCGCGATGCGCGGGCCAGGCGCAGTCCCCGGCCTGTTCGCAACGGAGTCCGCCTATGATGAACTCGCTATCGAGCTCGGGATCGATCCGGTGCAGCTTCGCTTACAGAACGAACCGGGGCGAGATCAGTCGCTCGATGTTCCGTTTTCCTCGAGGCATTACGCCGAATGCCTGACGGTGGGCGCGGAGAAGTTCGGCTGGTCGCAGCGCTCGCCCATGGTCGGATCGATGCGCAAAGACGACGTTGTGCTCGGATGGGGAATGTCGGGATGCTCCTGGATTGCAGGCCGCTTCGCGGCGGAAGCCCGTGTCGAGCTTCGCGTTGACGGCTCGGCTCGCGTGGCGATCGGAACGCAGGACATCGGCACCGGAACGTACACGGTGCTGGCCCAACTCGTCGCCGAAGCAACCGGAATTCCCATCGACCGAATTGTCGTCGAGTTGGGCGACACGCGCTTGCCACCCGGACCTACCTCCGGAGGCTCGCTAGTCACGTCCTCCGTCATCCCGGCTGTCCTAGAGGCGGTGCGGGCCGCGATGAAGTCGGCGATCGGCCTCGCGACGACGGTGCCAAAACAACCCTTTGAGGATTGGTCTCCTGACGATCTGTCCTTTGAACGTGGCCGAATCGTTGCGCGCAACAGATCGGGCGCCGAGCAGATCGACTTCCACGAAGTTTTGCGAAATGCGTCCGTGGCGATGGTGTCGGGAAGTGGAAAGGCCGCGAGAAGCTTCGGCGAAGAGCATCCGAAATATTCGCTCCACTCGTACGGTGCGCAGTTCGTCGAGATTACATGGAAGCCCGAAATTGCCCGGCTTCGCGTGAATCGCGTCGTTACGGTCATCGATGCCGGGCGGATCGTCAATCCACGCGCCGCGCGCAATCAGATCGAGGGAGCGATCGTGATGGGCGTCGGCATGGCCCTCTTCGAGCAAACGCACTACGATCCGCGGTCGGGCGCTCCGATTAACAGTAACCTTGCCGACTACATCGTTGCGACGAATGCCGACACGCCCCATATGGACGTCACGTTCCTCGATTATCCCGACGTAAAAGTAAACGAGCTCGGTGCTCGAGGCGTCGGCGAGATCGGGCTGGCGGGAGTGGCGTCGGCCATCGCGTCGGCCGTCTATCACGCGACGGGCGTGCGAGTGCGTACGTTACCCATCGAGATCGAGAAGCTACTCGGCAATCCGGCGACCGCGTAGTCTGGGGCGCGGCCGAGCTGCTCGACTGCCCTCTCATCGTTTTCGACGCAGCTTCTAACCATTACTGACGAGAGCTCCCGCCTCAAGGATGCTAAAAGTAGAGCATGATGAAATTCAATAACGTCTTACTGGCGTGCGCTCTGGGAGCGGGATCGTTACTCGGTGCGGCGGCGCCGGCATCGGCGGCCCATGTTTCCGTCGGCACTGTGCGGCCGGCAGCGACCGGGCGGGTGGTCGCGGGTAACCGCTATGTTGCGGGCAACCGCTACTACGGAACCGGCTACCGCAGTTACCCCCGCTACGGTTACGGCTATCGCTACGGTTACGGCTATCCCTACAGCGTTGGCTACGGCGTTGGCGTTGGCGTTGGCTACGGCAACGTTGCCGTAGGCTACGGTTACGGCGGCGGAGGTTACGGCTACGTTGGTGGAGGCTACGGGTACGCGCCTTATCCGGCCGTGTATGGGCGTCGCACATATGTGGCAGCGCGTCCCTATCGGCGCCCTTATCGCCGCGTCTACGGGCGGCGCTTCGTTCGCTAACGTATCGCTCCGATCGTTTGACCAAGGCTCTAATCGTTCGCGGTTAGAGCCTTGTTGTCAACCTTTACTCTATAGGTGAGCGTCATCCCACGAAACCTTTCGAACCGCGCTTGGCTACGCGGTGCGCTCGGGAAGGAGCGTACCTCGACATGGCCGACTGCGATGAGTGGAACGCGATCACGACTACCCGCTTCGATGATCACTCAAAAGAGCCGAACGGCGGCGTATTATAGATGCGATCTACGAATCGGATTTACACCAGATTCGAACTTGACTGCGCTTGCTCAGCTACCTATGCTTAAGCAAATAAGATCAAGCTGGAGGAAGAGGAGTCAAGCGATGGCGGATAGCGAGTTATACGAGAAGGGCTTGGAAACGCGGAGAGAGGTGCTCGGTGCGAAGTATGTGGACGAAAACCTTGCAGGTTCCGATGTCTTCATGATGACCTTTCAACGCGCCGTTACGGAATTAGCGTGGGGCTACGCCTGGAGCCGTCCTGGTCTTGACCGGAAGACACGGAGCATCCTGACCCTTGGAATCCTTGCAGGACTAGGCCGCTTCCAAGAATTAGGCATTTACACGAATGCTGCGGTGGCGAGCGGTGTAACGATCGACGAGATTACAGAAGCCTTGGTTCAGATAACGGTGTACTGCGGGACGCCCGCGGGCCGCCAGGCATTTTTGGCCGCGCATGACGCCTTAAAGTCCACAGTGGATTGAGGTGCACGTCAACACGCGCCGGTCGATGACGGCTATCCCGATG
>CAZMPP010000106.1:0-8778 GCA_964568035.1 uncultured bacterium | reverse complement strand
GGCTTCCGGGTTCCGCTGATCGTGATATCTCCGTACGCTAAAAAGGCCTACGTTTCGCACGCGCGGCATGAGTTCGGAAGCATCCTTAAGTTCACCGAGAAGGCGTTCGGGCTACCGTCGCTGGGAACGACCGACGCTCGGTCCGACGACTTGGCCGACTGTTTCAACTTCCTTCAGAAGCCGCGACGATTCGTGCCGATCAAAAAGCAGCTTCCCGAGAGCTACTTTCTCACCCAGCCGAATTCGACCGAGCCGGTCGACGACGACTACTAGGCGAGGCGCGACGAACGGCGTTAGCCTTTGCGATAATCGCGGGCGTCGGACAGAGGTGATTGACGGGACAGCGCGGGCACTGCGGCGTGGGAGCTTTGCATATTGCGCGCCCGTGAAGAATCAGCCAATGCGTTGCGTCGCCCCATTTCTCCGGGGGGACGAGCTTAGTTAAGTCGTCTTCGACTTGGCGCGGCGTGGCGCCCAAGGTCAAGCCGAGACGATGCGAGACGCGGAACACATGAGTGTCTACGGCTAGCGCCAGCTCCTTGAACGCGTTCGCCATTACGACGCTGGCGGTCTTGCGTCCGACGCCGGCCAGCGATTCCAAATCCTCACGCTCGCGCGGAACCTGGCCTCCAAAGCGCTCAACCAAATCCCGCGCACAGGCGATAATGTTCTTGGCCTTCATTCGGAAGAAGCCCGTCGACATAATGATCTTCTCGACGTCGCTCTGTTTCGCGCGCGCCAGTTTCTCCGGTGTCGGGTATTTGGCAAAGAGTTTCGGCGTGGTCAGGTTGACGCGAGCGTCGGTTGTCTGCGCCGATAGAATGACCGAGATCAGAAGTTGGTAGTCGTTACCGTGCTCGAGCGCCGTTTCCGGATTGGGATAAGTGCGCTCGAGAATTTCCAGCGCCGCGAGCGCCGTGGCGCGAGGAACCTTCTTCTTCGGAAATGGAATGGACGGCACGCGCCCTCATTCTCGCAGGGCGACGCTCGTTCCGTCGTGAGATATCAAACCATCCCGCTCGAGCGCCGCGATCAAGGTGCGGACGTCGTCGAGGCTGCGGTCAGGGATTGCCGGCGCTACCTCGCGATGAAGGTCGAACAGCGAGATTCGCTGGCCGGGCGGCAGATCGCGCAGCCGCTCGACGATGCGCCCGCGCGCATATCGCGTCGTCCGCTCGAACGGAAGGGCCTCTTGTGCAGCGCGCGGTTTCTGGCGCGCGACGCGCTGCCGCTCGATCGCGGCGCCGTCCAACGGGGCCGCCTTGCAATCGTTTTGCAACGGGCAGACGAGGCATTTTGGGTTGCGCGCGGTGCAGATCGTCGCTCCTAAGTCCATCAGCGCCGAACCCCAGTCGTGCGCTCGCCCCGCGGGCAGCAGAGCGCGCGCTTGCGCCTCGATCTCGCTTGGTGCGACGCCGGCGCCGGCTTCGACGCCGAAGCAGACCCGCTCGACGATGCGCCGGACGTTGGTGTCGACCGGCACGTCGTCGAGGTTGAAGGCGAAAGCACGAATCGCAGCAGCCGTGTAGGCTCCGATGCCGGGCAGCGCTCGCAACGCCGCGGCATCCGAGGGCAACCTTGCGCCGTCGAGTTCGCGCACGACGCGCGCTAGGCGATGCAGCCGCACCGCCCGCGAGTTATAGCCCAGTCCTCGCCATGCGCGCAACACTTCTGCCGTCGTCGCGTCCGCCAACGCCGGCAGATCGGGAAAGCGTTCGACGAAGGCTTCGAACTTGGGGACGACGCGATCCACTTGCGTCTGTGCCAGCATAAACTCGCTGATCAGGGTACGGTACGGGCTGCGGCCGGCCCGCCAGGGTAGCTTGGCCCGCCCGTGACGCCGGTACCAGCTCAGGAGACGGCGCTGCAGCCCCGTCACGAGCGAAGCGTTGAGATGGCTTCTCCTATGCGCCGAATGCCCTCGGCGATCTCTCCGCGCGCCACTGCAGTAAGCGCCAAACGGAAATTGTGATCGCCGCCGGAGTTGGCGAAGAACGCCTCGCCAAAGAGAAAGGATGCGCCGAGCCGCTCGGCCGCGTCGAGCAGAGCCCGCGCGCGCAGCTCGCGCGGCGTCGACGCCCAAAGGTAGAAGCCGCCGGCGGGACGGCTGACGCGCAAGTTCGACGGCCAATGCTTAGCGATCGCTTCGTCGGCAATCGTGCGGCGCAGCATCAGCTCGCCGCGCAACTGCTCGACGTGGGCGTCGTAACCGCACTCCAGGTAATCGCAGATCGCCGCTTGCACGTAAAGGCTGGTGGCCATGTCGTAAGCCTGTTTGCGCAGCAGAAGCCGTTCGAGAATCGTGCGCGGCGCGGCCAACCAGCCGACACGCAGACTGGGAGCAATCGTTTTAGAGAACGTCGAGATATAGACGACGTGATCGCGCGCCAGGCCGACCAGAGGCGTCCCTTGGGGCGCTAGCGGACCGTAGGGGTCGTCTTCGACGATCGGTACGCCGGCGCGGCGAGCGATGGTGACCAGCCGCTCGCGCCGGTCGGCATTCATCGTTGCGTTCGTCGGATTGTGCAGCGACGGCATCGTGTAGATGAATCGCGGACGGCGGGTGCGCAGAATCGCCTCGATGTGATCGACGCGCATCCCATCGTCGTCGACCGGCACGGAGATGGCACGCAGGCCGTTGATCTGAAAGACTTGCAGCGCACCGGGATAGGAGGGCGATTCCACTATGATCTCGTCGCCGGGCTCGGCCAAACTCTGCGCGACGATCGCGATGCCTTGTGTCGAGCCGGTGAGGATGATGATGTTGCTCGGCAAGATGCCGTTGGCGCCCCGCGCGTTCATCCGCGCCGCAATCGACTCGCGCAACGGTTCGTAACCCTCGGAGTCACCGTAGGAGAGGACAAAACGCGGATCGCGCGCGACGCGACCGAACGACTTCGCCAGCGCCGGAAGCGGCGAGGGCTGCTCGGGCGCGATCCCTTGCACGAATGAGATCCGCCCGGCCTCGGGCTTGGCGGCCAGCTCGCCGAGGACGTTGGGGAACTCGCCAACACGCCACGGCGGCAGCGTCACCCACCACGGGACGCCGGCGGCGCGCTCGGGCTGCCCGCCGCGCAACTGCGGCACGACCCGCGAGCCGGAGCCGACTCGCTGCTCGATCAGCCCCTCGCCAACCAGCTCCCGGTAGGCGTGGGCGATGGTGCTTCGATTAACCGAGAGGCGCTCGGCCATGGTCCGTTCGGGCGGCAGCCGGGTCGACTCGGGCAACGTCCCGGCAAGGATCGCCTCGCGCAGATGCTCGTGGATCTGGCGGTAGAGGGGAACGATGGAGTGGCGGTCGAGCTTTGGAAGTAAGCCCGGCCATCCAATTCGGGACATGGATGATTCCATTTCGCTGGACTCCTGGGGAACGCTCTCGATTGAGCGAAACGAGTCGGTCGAGCCGGGTTGTTAGGCATAGTGAAAGGAGTCATGAGTTGGCGGAACACCAGGTTGATGCGGCCGTAATCGGCGCCGGTCCGGGGGGTTACCATGCGGCCATTCGCCTGGCGCAGCTGGGCAAGAAGGTCATCTGTATCGACCGCGACGAGGTCGGCGGCGTTTGTTTGAACTGGGGATGCATCCCCACCAAAGCGTTGCTGCACGTCGGCGAAGTCGTGCGCCACATCGAGCATGCCGACGCGATCGGCATCAAAGTACCCAAAGCGGAAATCCAGCGCGAAGCGGTTGCGAAGTTTAAGAGCGACGTGGTCAACGCCAACGTCGGGGGCGTCAAGACGCTCTTCAAAGCCAACGGCGTGACGTTTATCCGCGGGGAGGCGACGTTAAAGTCGCCGACGGAAATTTCGTTGAAGACCGCCGACGGAACCGATCGGATCGTCGCCACTAACATCGTAATCGCAACGGGCTCGGCGCCGGTCGACGTTAAGGCTTGGCCGCGCGACCGCGAAACGATCATCAACTCCGACGACGCCGTCAACGTGTCACGGATTCCGAAGAATCTCTTAGTCGTCGGCGGCGGCGTGATCGGTCTCGAGTTCGCTACGGTCTACGGGCGGCTCGGCGCCAAGGTTCTGGTCGTCGAAATGATGCCGCAGATTCTTACCGGTACCGACTTGGAGATCGGCAAGACGCTGGGACGCATTCTCAAAAAGCAAGGCATCGAGATCATGCTCAACACCAAGGTATTGAGCATCGAGAAAGTCGCCGGTGGCGCGCGCGCGACGCTCAACGGCGAGGGCACCGGATCCAAAGATGAAACGCGCGACTTCGACATGGTGCTCGTCGCCGTCGGACGCCGGCCGGTTACCGACAATCTCGGCTTGGATGCGGCGGGGCTAAAGGCGGACGATCGCGGCTTTATCGCGACCGATCAGCAGCAGCGTACCAAAGTGCCGAACATCTTTGCTCTGGGCGACGTCACCGGCGCACCGTTGCTCGCCCATCGCGCGATGAAGCAGGGTGTGATCGCGGCCGAAGTTATCGCCGGCGATCGCTCCGCGGCGTTCGATCCCATCGCCGTGCCGAACTGCGTCTATACCGATCCTGAAGTCGCAACCGTCGGCCTCTCCGAAGAGGAAGCCAAAGCCGCCGGCCATGAGGTACGCATCGGTAAGTTCCCGCTCGCCGCGAGCGGCCGCGCACGCACGATGAACGAGTCCGACGGCCTGCTAAAGCTCGTCGGCGACGCCAAGACCGATCTGCTGCTTGGGATGCACATTGTCGCACCGCAAGCCGAATCGCTTATCGGCGAAGGCGTCATCGCACTCGAGATGGGCGCAACGCTGGAAGATATCGGCCTCTCGGTTCACCCGCATCCGACGCTTACCGAGGGCATCATGGACGCGGCCGAAGCGGCGCACGGCAAGGCGATCCATATCATCAACCCCAAGCCCAAAGCTCCCGTGGGTGCGTCTTAGCTTTGCGACCTGAGGTCGATGCATGAGCAAGCTCGCGCGTATCTTCGATTTGGGGGTGCGACCGTACCGTGAGGTGTGGGATCTGCAGCATGCGCTGCACGAGGATGTGCGTGAAGGGCGCGTGCCCGACACGTGGATCTTTGCCGAACATGCGCCGGTGGTTACGCTTGGGCGCCAAGCCAAAGCAGAGAACGTATTACTCCGCGCCGACGAGCTCGAGCGGCGCGGCATCGACGTGGTTTCGGTCGAACGCGGCGGCGACGTCACCTACCACGGGCCCGGACAGCTGGTGGTTTATCCGGTGCGGCGGCTCGAACGGTTTCGGGAAGTCGTGCCGCTGGTGCGGTCGCTCGAAGAAGCCGTGATTGCCACGTGCGCGCGATTCGGTGTGAGCGGCGAGCGCTGGAGCGCGCATCCGGGCGTCTGGGTGCGCAACAACCAGATTGCGGCGATCGGCCTATCGGTACGGCGCATGGTCTCGATGCACGGCCTTTCCTTTAACGTATGCAACGCGCTCGACTACGACCGGGTCATCAACCCGTGCGGCATCTCAGATCGCGGACTGACGTCACTCTCGGTTGAGACGGGGCGTCCGGTGAGTATCGATGAAGTGAAGACCCTGCTTCTTGACGAGCTCTCGCACGTTTTCGACGTGACGTTCACGTCCGAGCAGCTGGTAGCGTAGTGGCCATAGAAATAAACCTTATCGCTAAGGCACCGCGCAAGCCTGATTGGTTGCGGGTCTCGTTGCCGATCGGCGACGAATACGAGAGAGTCAAAGCTAAAGTCGGATCGTTGGGGCTGCATACCGTCTGCAAAGAAGCGGCCTGCCCCAACGTGGCCGAGTGCTGGGGAGCCGGAACCGCGACCATTATGATTCTGGGCGACCTCTGCACGCGCGGCTGCCGCTTCTGCAACGTTAAGACCGGCAATCCGCGCGGAGAAGTCGACTGGCTCGAGCCGGTGCGTGTGGCCGACGCCGTCCGCGACCTCGGCTGGAAGTATTTGGTCGTGACCGCGGTCGACCGCGACGACCTCGCCGACGGCGGCGCGTTGATCTTTGCCAACACCGTGCGCGCCATACGCGAACGCAATCCCGGCACGCGCGTCGAAATCCTCAGCGGCGACTACCGGGGTGACCTAACGGCGCTCGACATTGTCGCCGACGCTCGACCGGATGTTTTCGCCCACAACTTGGAGACCGTGCGCCGGCTGACGCCCTCGGTGCGCGACAAGCGCGCCTCTTATGAACAGTCGTTGGCAGTTCTCACGCACGTCAAGCAGCGCGCCCCCACGCGTTTTACCAAGACCTCGCTGATGCTCGGCTTGGGCGAACGCGAAGACGAGGTCGAAGCGGCGATCGATGATGCGCGCGCGGCCGGTGTCGACATCTTAACGATGGGCCAATACCTGCAGCCGAGCAAGAGACATCTGCCCGTCGTCGAGTACGTTACGCCCGCGCAGTTCGAAAGGCTGGGCAAGCTAGCGGAACGGCGGGGCTTCCACCAAGTCGTATCGAGCCCGCTCTCGCGCAGCTCGTACCATGCGGAGCAGGCCTTCTAAAACAATCTCGGCGAGGCGTTGCGGATTGCGCAACCGCCGGTAACGTCCGTAGGTTGGTACGGCTAACGTCATGACCAAGGCTTTCCTCAATCGTCCCGTCCTGGCAGCGGTCTGCTCGATGCTCATCCTCATTGCCGGCCTGGTGGTCATTCCGGCGATGGCCGTGTCCGAGTACCCGCAGATTGCGCCGCCGGTCGTGACGATCACGGCGATCTACACCGGCGCCAGCCCGCAAGCGGTCGAGGCGCAAGTTACGACACCGCTCGAGCAAGCAGTCAACACCGTCCAGGGCCTGCGTTACATCAGCTCGACCAGCGCCCAGGGCACGTCCACGATCACCTGTACCTTTAACCTGGGCGTCAACCTCGACATTGCCGCGGCCGACGTGCAGAATCTCGTCCAGTCCTCTATCGGACAGCTGCCCGCGACGGTCCAACAGCTCGGCATCACCGTCGCGAAAAACTCCGGCGCGTTCGTGATGGGCATCGCGCTCACGTCCGACCGCAAGAGCCTCGACACCCTCACGCTGAGCAACTACGCCCAGCTGAACATCACCAACAACCTGAGCCGCGTGCCGGGCGTCTCGCAGGTCATCATCTTCGGCCAGCGCCAGTACGCCATGCGCATCTGGTTGAATCCGATCAAACTCTCCCAACAGGGACTCGATGCGACCGACGTCGTGACGGCGCTCCAAGAACAGAACGCGGCCGTGGCGGCCGGCAGCATCGGCTCGCCTCCCGCGCCTAAGAGCCAGCCGTACACTTACACGGTCAACGCGCTGACCCAGCTCTCGGATCCGTCGCAGTTTGCCAACATCGTGCTGCGCGCCAATCCCAACGGCGGCTACGTTCACCTGGGTGACGTGGCCCGCATCGAGCTGGGGGCCCAGAGCTATACCACCGACCTTCGCTTTGACGGCCACGGCCAGGTGGTCGGCATGGGTGTACTGCAATATCCGACCGCCAACGCCATCGACGTCTCGCGGCGCGTCATCGCCCAAATGCAGGAGCTGGCACCGCAGTTTCCCGCCGGAATGCATTGGGACGTAGCCTTCGACGTTACGCAGTACGTCAACGAGTCGGTCAAGGAAGTCGTCATAACCCTGCTGCTCTCGATCGGCTTGGTCATCGGCGTCATCTTCCTGTTTTTACAGAACCCCAAGTCGACGCTAATTCCCGCAGCAACCATTCCGGTCTCGCTGGTCGGCACGTTCTTCGTGATGCAGCTCTTCGGGTTTACGATCAATACGATCACGCTCTTCGGCCTAACGCTGGCTACGGGCTTGGTCGTCGACGACGCCATCGTCGTGATCGAAAATATCGCCCGGCACATGGAGATGAACAAAGGAAAGCAGAGCGGCATTGCCAGCGCTGCGGCCGCCATGCGCGAGATACAGAGCCCCGTGGTTGCCTCGTCTCTGGTCTTGCTGGCCGTATTCGTTCCCGTGGGCTTCCTGCCGGGCACGACCGGTCAGATTTACAAGCAGTTCGCGCTGACCATCGCGGCGTCGATCACCATATCGCTCTTTCAAGCGCTGACGCTGGCGCCGGTGCTCTCGGCCCGCCTGCTGACCGGCGAACACGAATCTAAAGCCGCCTTCTTCCGTGCCTTCAACGCCGGTTTCAACGGCTTCCGAAACTGGTACGGGCGCATGCTCCCGACCATGTTCCGCCTGCGCTGGCGGATCGCCATCGGCTTTATCGCCGCGCTGTTACTCACGCTCTTCATGACGTCGACGACACCCCAAGGCTTCCTACCCGACGAAGATCTGGGCTACTTCATCACGCTGGTCCAAGCGCCCGAAGGAACGTCGCTGCAGGGCGAACAGGCGATCGCGGAACGTGCCGAAAAAATCATTCGCGCGCAGCCCGAGGTCAAACACCTTTTCGACGTCGGCGGATTTAGTTTTTCGGGCTCGGCGCCCAACCGTGGAATCATGTTCGCGCTGTTGACGCCGTGGGGCGACCGAAAGTCCCCGGCGTGGTGCCAGTTGATCTTCCTCTTCGCCCATCCCGACGCGTGCACGCCGCACAACTCGTTTGCGGTGGAGCAGCGCCTGAACTACGCCTTCTACAGTCAGATTCCGCAGGCGCAAATCTTCGCGTTTAACCCGCCGGCGATCAACGGCGTCGGCAACTTCGGTGGTTTCCAGTTCGAGCTCGAGGATCGCGGCAACGTCGGTCTGACGACGCTTATGAATACCGCCTACATGATGATGGGGGTCGCGGCCAAGGACCCGCGTCTGATGAACGTCTTTACGCAGTTCCGCATCAACTCGCCGCAGATCGAGGCCAACATCGACCGGAACAAGGCCAAGTCGATCGGGGTCTCGCTG
>CAZMPP010000105.1:0-8816 GCA_964568035.1 uncultured bacterium | reverse complement strand
AAGTCGGGGCCGAAAGACCTTTGTGCGAGATGCGAATCAGGTGAACTTTCCCGCGCAGCGTTCCGAGAAAGTTGGCGGCCGAGATGTGACGTCCGAAGTCGAGCGTGGTGAACCACGGATCACCGTCGGGTCCCATCACGATGGATTTCGCCGCGACGTTCGGACAACAGGGCTCGAAAATTGCGTGCATGTTGATTGCCGTGCGGTGCAGGCCGCCGCCCGCGGCGCGGCGCTCGATGAGTTCCGCCCTGCGGTGTCCGTTTTGAACGACAAAGAATAGGTTGCCCTGCGCGTCGGCGGTAAGCGCGCCGAAGGGCGTCATGGTCACGGGCAGCAGTTGCGCTTCGATCGTGCCTTGCTTCAGGTGCGCAAGCAGCGGCTGCGAGCCGAATCCAACGACCCACGGCTCTCCGCTAGGGCCAAAGGCAATGCCCATCGATTTACTGTTCGTATATTGCGGTGCGCTATATTCGGTGATCGTGCCGTCGGGCGTAATCTTGCCGAGTGCGACGCCGCTGTTGTCGGAGAACCACATGTTGCCGTCGGGGCCGGCCACGATCGAATATGGTTTCGCGCCCGCGATCAGGCCGCTCGTAAACTCGGTTATGGTTCCGTTCGTCGCAATGCGACCAATCGCGGGCGTCTCGAAATCGGTAAACCACATGTCACCCGCCGGACCTACCGCGATGTCGACCGCGGCAGCGCCCGCTAGAAAGCCGGGCGTTTGACCCGCGGTATAAACCGTGAACTTCAGCGAGCCCGTCTGCTTGGTCGAGGGGCCGCCGAGTTGCGGAGCTTGCGATGCCGAAGTACCACTCTGCCCAGAGCAAGCTGCAGCGAAGAGTAGCGCGAGGAGCGCGGCAAACTTTCGAGTTAACATTAGTGGTCGCATCTGCGCAGCATCCGACGAGCAGGCGGCAGTTCCTTCTAAGCGCGCGCATGAGTTCGCGTTGCGGTTGCCAATAAACGGCATATGAAGACTGCAGTATCTTTCGCTCTTATTGCCGCGCTCGCGGTATTGGTTGGCTGCTCGGGCGGCACGTCGATGCAACGTGCCATTCCGCAGACCGGTTCGCCGGCTTCCGCCGAGGGATCGTCCGAACGTCCGAACTCTTCCGGACTCAGCGAACTCTTTAATCTGGATTATTCTCACGGTGCCATCAGCGTTTTCTCAATTCAAAACGGCAAAGCCACGCAGACCAAACGCTTTAAGCCCGGAAACGGGCTCGCGCAAGGGCTCGCATCGGACGCGCAAGGCCTCATCTACACGACGATTACCAAGTCCAGCGGCAAACCGTGTGCCGCGTGTGTAGAAGTCTTCGACGACACGGGCACGCTCGTGAAGCGGCTCGATGCCCCAACACTTGCCGGCGCATCAGGAGCGCCGTTCCTGACCGACATTTCCGTCGACGCGCACGACAACGTCTACGTGAGCGATTACGGTCAGCAAGCCGTCTACTTCTTCCCGAAAGGAAAGCTGCCCAAGGGCGGTCCGACCATCGTTGTGCAAAACTCGCAAAATGCGGCCTCGGTCGCGGCGACGCCGAACGGCGCCAACGTCTTAGTCTCGGGCGGATGCGGTTTTGCAAGCGTGCGGCCGTACACGCGCGCCGGCCACGGCGCGTACACGCCGGGCGCGTGCTTCGGCATCGGCACGATCGCGCTCATCGGCGGCGCGGCCGACGATCAGGAAGAAGTGATGACGCCGGTCGACGGAGCGCGCGGACTCGTCTCGATCTCGTCGCCGAGCGGCGGAGCGAACTTCCAAGTGCCCGACCCCGAGGCCTCGGTTAGCGGCGTCGCATTTAACAGCGATGCGTCGATCGCCTACGTAGCGAACCACAACAAAGAGTGCGTCTACGCATTCGCACGCCCGGCCAACGGGTGGCTGTCGGGCGATACGCCTAAGCTGCTGACAACGTATAAGGGGTTCAAGAATCTCGATATCATCGCGGTACCGCAGTGAGCGACGGACAAATGCCGGCCTACGTCATCGTCAATGTGGATACGAAGCATCCCGAAGAGTACGAAACCTATAAAGCGATGGCGCAAAAGACCGTCGCGCAATACGGCGGGCGTTATCTCGCGCGCGGCGGTCAAATGAAAGTGATGGAGGGTGTTTGGGAGCCGACGCGGATCGTCATCCTCGAGTTCCCTTCGTACGAAAAAGCACACGAGTGGTGGCACTCGGCCGAGTACGCTCCGGCAAAGGAGCTGCGCCAACGGCTCAGCGCCACCGATCTCCTGTTCGTTGAGGGTTACGCGCCTACCCCTTGAGGTGAGCCCTACACCACAGGGCGCGTCGGCAGCACCGCGATCGGCTGCTCTTCGATGTCGTAAAACGTCTGAACGATCGGCACTGACGCGAGTTGCTGCGTCGCGTCTTGCACCGGGCCTTGCTTTTCGACCGATACTAACTCGGTGACCAGTGCTGCGTAGGTTTCTTGGAGCGGCTGTTCCGGAAAGGGAGAATAGCCCGAGGCGAAACCGTCGAGCCATCTTGTGATCGCGCCCATCGTCGCGCGGTAACGGATCCACCGGTGCGTCTTCCAACCCGCCGCCTCCGGCGCGCCCGTCGCAAACGATTCAACGAGTTTCGTACCGGCTGCCAGACCGAGGCCGTTCATCGCCTCGATCGTTTCCGGCGGCATGTTGAGATTCAGCCCACCCTGATCGTCGGACAAGCGAATCGCAACGATGCGGCTGGCGTTGCCGGGAAGCCCGGCCAGCGCAACGTCCTGCCAGGTTCGCGACGCGTCGAGAATAGACGATGCAAAGGCCAGGACGTTACCCCGCGCGTCTCCGCAGTCGAGTCGATCCCACGGATTGACCGTTCCACGCGGTTTCTCGCTCTCCATGAAAACGGCGTCGGCGGCGTAGACCGCGAGATGCGGTTCGGCCAAGCGCGCGTGCAGCGCCGTGCCGTCTTTGGTTTCCGACGCGGGTGCTCCACGCAGCAGATCGATGGCGAACGTCGGCCGGTGCGGCAACGGACAGTCGAAGAAGTGAATCGGGAAGTTGCTGGTGAGACCGCCGTCGGAAAACCAGAGCCGCTGCATTTGGCCGGTCGCGTCACATGCATAGAGCGGAAACGCACAAAACAAAACCGGAAACGACATGCTCAGACGTGTGGCTACTACGATCGGGAGTTTATCGGCCGCGGGAAAGCGATAGTAGGTGTCCGTCTCGGTCTTGCCGATCCGGCTCTCCTTGCCGTGGAGAACCATGTGGTCGACGGTCGCTAACGAAAAATATTTGTCGAGATCTTCCTTTCGGAAGTAAATCGAGGGACGCAACCCTCCATCGTCGTCTAAATCCGTTGCCGCGTCGGACGTCAGGCTGATCGGATCTTTCGGGTCGAACGGAAGCGCGAGCGGCCTGCCCAGCGTAAGACACGTCGTGACCATGCGGAAATCAATGCCGTGCTCGTCGGGCGAGTGATTGTGCCACGATGGATCTTGTGCGCCCCACAGATCGCCGAACGTGAGCGGTTGGGCTGTCGGACGGCCCGCCGTCTGCGCGATAAACGCCTCCAGCCAGTTAAATAGGGGCGGCACGTCCTTCGCCTCGAGCGTCGTCACGTCGGGGCAGGATGCGAGTTTGGCATCCCACTCGCGATCGTACCCGTGGCACCAGCCAAAACTATTGCGGTCGAGGACCACAACGATTTCGATCGCGACGCGGACCGCGATAAAGACCAACGCCGCGATAAAGCCGACGACGACCGCAACCAAGAGGTAGCGCCAGAGCGTCTGCGGCGTCGGCTCCGAGGCTGCCGCAACGATAAGGCCGAAAACGACCCCGATGGCTATCAGCGGAATCCAAAAATATTGGAGGACCAGTTCGCCGACCAGTTGCGCGGCCTTGGCAACAAACGACGCGTTCCCGATCGGAATCAAGGCGATCTTCAAGAGCCGGCGCGCTTGCCGATCGGCGGCGAAGAGCGCAAACAGCGTTCCGGGCCGTCCAAGAAAACCGGGCAGCTTCGCAAGCTCTACGTAGCCGTCACCTGAGCCGGTGCGCCGGCGGTACTCAGCGGCAGCGGTGATTGCGGCCGCGATCGCACCGACCGACGTGCCGCCGATGCTTTTGATCACGTACGACGTCGCCAGCTTGCAGATGGCCAGCGGATAGACGACTCCGCTGGTGATGCCGCCCTTCATCACGACATCGCAGAGTCTGCGGATGCCGGGCGCCGTAAAATCCTCAGACGAAAACGTCATTATTGCGCTCCCTCCTGTTGTGCTAGGCGGATCGCGCTTACGAAGCGCTCGCCGTAGCGCTCGAGCTTTGCGTCTCCGACGCCGCCGATCTGCCGGAATGCGGCCAGCGTCGCCGGCTTAGCCGAGGCCAGCTCGCGGAGCGTCGCATCGGAGAAAACGACATAGGCGGGGACGTCTTGCGCGTCAGCCATCTCTTTACGCAGCGTGCGCAGCGCCTCAAAGAGGCCTTCGTCCACACTCGCGACCGCGACCACCGCGGTTCGACCGCGTGCTTTCTTCGTCTTCTCGACGAGCCGTGGCTTTGCAAAACTGAACGTGCGGCGCTCGTTGAGCGCGCGACGACCCTCGTCGGTCAATAGCAGCGTCCGGTATTGTGGATCTTCCTCGAGGCAGCCGGCGCGCAACAGCTCCGAAATCAGGGCCAACCATTCATTCTTTGCGAACTCGGTGCCGATGCCGAAGGTCGACAACCGCTCGTGCCCGCGGTCGCGGACTTTCTCCGTGACCTTGCCTATCAGCACGTCGACGATGTGCTGCGCACCGCTCGAAAAGCCGCTGTGCTCGCGAACCCGATAAATGCACGAAAGCAACTTCTGCGCGGCCAGCGTCCCGTCGACACGATCCGTCGGGTGCAGGCAGTTGTCGCAGTTCCCGCACTCGTCCGCCACGCCGGTCTCGCCGAAATAGCGCAGCAGATAGGCGCGCCGGCACTGCGACGCCGCGGCAAACTCGAGCATCCGGCCTAATAGACGTCCGGCTCGCTCACGCTCGGCCGGATCGCCGATCTGCCGGATGAAGTGGCGCTGCTTACCGGCGTCGCCTTCGCTGAAAAACAACGCGCACTCACTCGGCAGGCCGTCGCGTCCGGCACGGCCCGTCTCTTGATAGTAACCCTCGATGCTCTTAGGAACGTCGTAATGCACGACGTAGCGCACGTTCGGCTTGTCGATGCCCATACCGAAGGCGATCGTCGCGCAAATAATGCGAACATCATCGCGAATGAAAAGCTCCTGATTGCGAGAGCGCTCCTCGCGAGAGAGCCCGGCATGGTAGGGCCGCGCCGAAATCCCCGCCGCGGAGAGGCGCAACGCCAGCGACTCCGCCGACGCCCGGCTCTGCACGTAAACGATGCCGCTTTCTTTCGCGCGCGCGGTGCACCACGCGAGCAGCTGCGCATAGGCATCGCGTTTTTCGAAGACGCTATAGCGCAGATTCGGCCGGTTGAAGCTGGCGACGAAGCACTGCGGCGAGCGCAGACCGAGAAAACGGACGATGTCGCTGCGCACGCGCTCGGTAGCGGTCGCGGTCAGCGCCAGCATCGGCGCGCTGGGATATCGTTCTCGCAGTGACGCAAGCCGGCGGTACTCGGGCCGAAAGTCGTGTCCCCATTCGCTGACGCAATGCGCTTCGTCAATCGCGATGCGACGGAGGTTCCAGCCACCGAGCCGGCTCAAAAAGTCCGTCATAACGGCGCGTTCGGGAGCGACGTAGAGCAGCCGGTACCGGCCGCGATCGAGGCCGGCCATTCGCTGCGCGGCCGCCGGCGGGTCGAGCGAGCTGTTCAAGAAGGTCGCCGCGATGCCGTTGGCCTCGAGCGCGTCAACCTGATCTTTCATCAACGCAATCAGCGGCGAGACGACCAACGTCAGGCCCGGTTCGACCAGTGCAGGAAGCTGGTAGCAGAGCGACTTTCCCCCGCCCGTCGGCAGCAATGCCACCGCGTCGTTTCCGGCGAGCGTCGCCTCGATAATTTCGCGCTGCAACGGCCGAAAGGTGACGTAGCCAAAGTAATGCTTCAGCGCGTCGTCAAGCGTCATGTCGTTCGTCACTGGCGCGTTGCACGTCCCATATTGATCGGACGAGGGAGCGGCTCTAATCTCGCGATTACCTTAGCGTTTGGCGAATGCAACGCATCGTAGATATCCACGGCCGCCTGCATGTTCAGCCACGTTTGCATACCGACACCAAGCACCCGCTCGAGCCTCATGGCCATCTCGGGGGTAACCACCCGTCTACCATTGATAATGGCGTTGAGATTAACGCGGCTGATTCCGAGGCGATCCGCCAACAGCCCCTGCGTGAGGCCGATATCCGTGTTATCGAGGTACTCCCGTATGAACTCTCCGGGCGTACTAGGCCGCTGATTCCGGGGAACCTTCATAATCTTAGACATCACGCATTTTCTTCATCCGGCAAATCGAATACCGAACGGACCGCCGGTTTGAATCACCGGTCGGTTGAGTGCGCGCAGTCCGCGACGTCGAAGAGTTCACAATAACACCGATTGGCTTCACGCTCTCGAACTTGTCCACACCGCCGATATTATATGCTGTAAAGTTGCGCTTTACAAGGTGATTCCCGAGTTCGCGGACTTGGATGAGCGGAGTGCCCGACCGCAAGGCGTCAGTGCCTCTCGGGCTTAGGGGACCTCGACCTCACCGCGCTGCCCCCGGAAAAGAGCCCGGCGGCCCCTTGGCGAGCCAGGTGGGTTAAAGCGAGCCCCCACGGCGAAAAAGCGCCCCAGGTGATGACCTTCCAAGGCCTGTCGTTCGACGATATTCCGGAGATCGCGTGGACCGCGACGCGGGACGGCCGGATGCTCCAGTTCAATCGCGAGTGGGTCGAGTACGCCGGTTTGAGGGTGCGCTCGAACGCCGCGGCCGCCACGCTGGAGAAAGCGTGGTGGGCGGCAGTGCATCGCGACGATCGCGACTTCGTCCGGCAGGCCCTGCTCGGGGAAATGCAAGCCGCCGGCCCGTTCGAGCTCGAGCTGCGCCTGCGGCGAGCGGACGGAATGGACCGCTGGTTTCGACTCTTCGTCTCACCGCTCGACGGCGGTCGCGACGAGGAAGCGGCTTGGCTCGGTCTCTGCAGCGACATCGACGACTATAAGCGCCAAGGCGAACTCTTTGCGTTCCTGGCGGAAGCCGGCGAAGTGCTGGCCGAGTCGCTCGACTTACAGGCCACGCTCAACCGGCTGCTCGCAATCATCGTTCCGGAGTTCGGCGATTGGGCGGCCATTGATCTCTTCGACGACGACGACCGCCTCAAGACGGTCGCGGCAATCCATGCCGACCCGGAGAAGATGCGGCTGGTGAAGCGAATGGTCGGGCGCTACACGCACGACCGGCGCTACGAACCAGCGATTGCCGAAGCCCTGCGCATGCGCCGTCCGATGGTTATCCGCGACGTGAACGTAGAGTTGCTCAAGAAGGCGGCGGCGCCGAATCTTTTTCCGGTAATTCGCGAGCTGGGACCGCGCTCGGCCGTGACCGTGCCGCTGCGGGCGCGCGGACGCACGATCGGATCGCTGGTCGCCTACTGGTGCGAAACGCCGCGGCGGTATGCCGATACCGACTTACCGCTCTTCGAAGAGCTTACGAAGCGCGCCGCCGTTTCCATCGACCACGCGCGGCTCTACGAACGGGAACGTGAAATCGCCGCAACTTTCCAGCGCGCGGCGCTGCCGATTTCGCTTCCCGAAGTGCCGGGCCTGCGCTTCGACGGCATCTACGTGCCGGCCAGCGATCGCGAGCTGTTGGGCGGCGACTGGTACGACGCGCTGCGCCTGAACGACGGGCGAATCGTTATTTCGGTTGGCGACGTTGCCGGTAGCGGCTTGCCGGCGGCGGTGATCATGGCCTCGATGCGGCAAGTGATTCGCGGGGTCGCGCAGGTTTACGCCGACCCGATCGCCATGCTCGACGCGGCGGATCGTACGCTCAAGACGGAGCATCCGGATACGTTCGTTACGGCGTTCGTCGGCGTGCTCGATCCGATCGCGCGAACGCTCACGCATGCCTCGGCCGGACATCCTCCGCCCTTCCTGCGCGATGCGGCAGGGGAAGTGGTGCCGGTTGGCATCAGCGGGTTGCCGCTAGGTCTACGCGAGCGCGGCGAGACCGCGATGACGACGCAACTGCCGAGTTCTGGCCTCGTCGTCTTCTACAGCGACGGTCTGATTGAAGTGGATCGCAATCTTCTGCGCGGCTTCGAGCGACTGACCGCAGCGATGGCCCGGCCGGACATCACGAGCGGCGCGAATGCCGCCGACGCGATCTATCGCGCCGTGCTCAAGCGCGGAGGCAATGACGACGTGGTCGTGCTGACGCTGCAGCTCGAGGCACCGGTTGAAAGCAGATTGGCGTGGAGTCTCGACACGAAGGACGCGGACCTCGCGCACGCGACGCGCCACGCATTTATCGATGCTTTGCGCCAGTCGGGAGTGCGCGAGAAACAGCTCGACGCCGCAGAACACGTCTTTGGCGAGCTGCTCGGCAACGTCGTGCGGTTTGCACCCGGACCGGTCGAGATCGAGTTGCATTGGAACCACGGCGCCGCACCGGTGCTTCACGTGCTCGATCGCGGCCCCGGGTTCACCTTTACTCCGAAGCTCCCCACCGATTTGCTTAGCGAGCGCGGCCGCGGACTCTACATCGTGTGGGCCTTAGCCGCAGACTTTAACGTAACGCCGCGCCACGACGGCGGCTCTCATGCAAGGGCTGTCTTAGGTATCGCTTAGGTTGCGACCGCCGATGGCCTCGCCGATGCTCGACTCTTCCGAAACGGCGCCGTAAACCAGGGATTTCCGTC